>JBFMFA010000358.1:0-864 GCA_040753195.1 Gemmatimonadota bacterium
GGTCCGAACGCCTGTGCGCGCCCCAGGCGGTCGACCTCGACGATGTAGGGCGTGATCCTGGATCGGGTCGCGAGCGACACGAGGCCAATCGCGAGCACCATCGCCACGCCGACCGATCCGAAGCAGGCGATCTGCCAGTTGCGCTTCGCTTTCGCAAGATCTGCGAACATGTGGTGGAACTCGGCGCGACCGGCGAGCACGCGCGTGTCGACGGAGCGTAATTCATCGGCCGCAGACGAGAGGTCGAACGCTGCGCCGTTGGATCGCTCCTCTCGGCGAACGATGAAAGCGCTCATTCGGGGTTGGTGTCGCTCAAAGTGATCGCTGAGAGACGCCACCGATCCGCCGTGAATTCACCTGGGCCTCAGTGATTCGCGTCCGACGACGGCGGACCCGACACTTCGGAACTTCTGATCCGGGTGGTAGGAAGGTGGGCATCTCAACGCGGCTCTCCCTCTCGTACTTCGAGATCGAGGGGACCGTTCTACGCCCGACTTGCCCGCCGCGGACCTCCACCCGCTCAGAGTTATCCTGCGGGTCGCAGCACTTGCCGGAACGTGAATTCAATCAACGCAAACGCCACGTGTACCGACGAGTCGGGCCGCTACTTGCGTTCGACTTCACCCCGTCCGCTGCCCGGCACTAGGTCTCGTCATCGACCCGCCGAGAAGAAACGTCATGGCGTCGAGGCCAAGCTGACCCGCCGACGCGACGTCACGACCCAGCGTGACCTGAATGAACGCAGGGTGCGGAGGTCCGGCGGACGCGGCGGGCTTCGGGGTCTCGTGGAAGGGTGAGGGATTGGATTGCGCCGGGGGGGGCAGGTTTGGGACCGGGGAGACTCCCGGGCGTCGATCACGCGAG
>JBFMFA010000358.1:874-4425 GCA_040753195.1 Gemmatimonadota bacterium
CCCGTTTACGTCATCACCTGTGGAACCATACCATCTCTTCAATGAGCTCGACCTATCACGCGTCCTCGACGCGCGTGAAGGCCAGCTCAAACACTCAGTAGAGCAAGTTCAGCGTTCCGAATACCAAGCGCACAGCGACGAAGAGCTCATCAAGAAGGTGCTTCAGCAGAACCACGTTGAGCCTCTCGAACTCCTGGAAGGCGCGATCGGCGTGTCATCGGAGGAAGTGCAAGTTGACGTCCGATATCGCGCCGGCTTTGCGGTCGGTGGCTGGGGCAATCCAATGCGCGCTGGGTTCCGAATTACCTACTTCGTTCCCTTCACCGGAGATCCGACTTTATTTCGATGTCAGCCATCGACATACACGAGTAACTCACCGTACGCGCTAGTTCACGATTCCGAAGTTCGCTTTCGGTTCGACGTACTCGAGTCTGAAGTTGCTAGTACCAAGTCAGAGTTTGAGAACCAAATGAGGTTGCTGAAGGAGTGGATGGCTTGGGTCAACGAAGATGTCTCACGTTATGACCAGCGAGCTAAAGTTGTTGCGGCCGGCGCCATAGCAGAGCGTCGGCAACGGCTGCAGAAAGCAGACGATGGCCTGGCAGCCCTCGGTCTTCCAGTGCGCACAACACCTCCAAAAGCGGCCGCCCGACACGTTGAAACGAGCGACGCCCGCCGACCCAAGCGTCGGAGGTATGATGTGGCGCTCTCGTTTGCTGGCGAAGATCGAGCATATGTCGAACAAGTCGCGAGTGACTTGGCAGCGTCCGGGGTCGATGTCTTTTACGACAAGTTCGAGAAGGTCGACCTATGGGGGAAAAACCTCGTCGACCATCTCGCCGACGTTTATCGCAAGGGCACCCGATTTGTCGTCATGTTCGTGTCGTCTCACTACGTGAACAAAGCTTGGCCCATACACGAGCGCCGCCATGCACAGGCGCGCGCACTATTGACGAACGAGGAATACATTCTGCCGGCCCGATTCGATGATAGTGAGGTGCCTGGGCTGCCAGAGACAACTGCCTTTGTCGACTTGCGGTCTATGCAACCGAATGACTTAGCAGCCTTGATTCGCAAGAAGATACGCCATGATCCCGCCGCCTATCACTCCTAACGAGGCTGTTGTCAAGCGGACGTAGTTCGCCTTCGTGAGTGACGGCGCGTCTCTCACTAGGGCCAAGATTCTCGACCTCGCGGCGCATCGGATGTGCATCACAGCGACCGTCTCGGGGCGGTCATACACTCCTTGGAGCTCGCGGCTCAGATGTTCATCCCGACAGAGCGCCTGACTTCCCAATCAAGCAAGGGACATTCGAAGTGTCAGTTAGGCGGGCGGGCTGGTCAGGCGCGGCCACGTAGGACGCTTCGTTCTCGTTAGGACGTGTCCAGCAAACTTGCCATTGAACGCCTCCTCCTTGCTGAGCATCGCGTACACAATCGTCGCCAGTTCTTTCGCGATCAGTGCCCGCGCGATCGGCTTGCCCTTGCGACGGACGCGGCGCTGATACTCCGCGCGGATCTCCGCGTTGGATTCGATCAGCGTTTGAAAGTGGCTTAGAGAGACTCTATCGCACTCTGCGCGAGAGTACAAAGCCATCGACCATAAACTCATAGGCTGAACCATGCTGCCTAACGGGTGTGTCCGCAGCCATCACATGTGTTGTTACCGAGCACGGTGATAATATGAAAGCGCACGAAGTTCCTGATTGGCGCATCTACTACGCGGGACGGCTTGCTTCTGTGCGAGGTGCCAACCCCGTAGGAGCAAAGCCCGGTGATCTCGTCATTCACTTGGCCAATACGAAGACTCCAGAAGAGGGCGCGGTCGCTGTCCCTGTAGTCAGTCCTTATCGGCTCGCACTTAACATCTCTATTCGAGCCGCTAAGGGGGCCGAAGCAATCAGAAGAAGCGTCGTGTTCTCGCCGAAGGAGAAGGGTGCGAAGGATCGAGTTCTTGACCTCAAGTGCATGCCGATTCTGTTCGACTTCTTTGAGCAGTGCATGATAGCTGCGACCTTCTCGTACCAAGCCATAGAGACGTACGCTAACTCTCGAATCGTCGAAGAGTTGCCGCAGGGTTCCACGTTTGCGCTGCAGCGTGGCACATCGACGAAAGATGTCGACGCGACGGCGCTACAGCGCGAGACCTCAACAAGCGAGAAAGTGGCGACCGTCCTGCCACACATAGCGAAAATTGCACTCTCCAAGTCATCCTCCTTGTGGCAAGACTTCGTAGTACTGGGGCAAGTGCGCGATGCCACAATTCATCTGAAAGCCAAGGATCACTTCGTCCGCGGTGGGAAAGTAGATCGCGAAACGCTTTTCTATCGCTTGCTCAACAACAAACCACGGCGATATCCGGCGACTGCCCTGAGCTTGATGCGACACTTCTCGAAGGGATCGGAGATAACGTGGCTGGATCACGCGGAGGCGCTGCTCAAGGCAGACACCTAACACGTGCTGCCTAACACGCGTCGCGATTCATTGGCTGGCCTGCACTAATCGCCAAACGTCGCTGCCTAACACGACCTGATGAAAGCCCGACGCGCACCGCGTTAGGCTACGAAGAACACAGCGCCTCCGATGTCATTTCGGGAGGCTTGTATGATCTACGTCGGGCTGGATCTGCATAAGCGGTACATTACGGCGTGTGCGATGGACGCCGATGGACAGCTGATCGCCGAAGAGCGACTCGAGTACATCTGACGCAAGGCGTTAGGCCCGACAACAAATGGTCGCAGTCAGTGGAACTCACCCGGAGCGGGTCATCACGCGGGGGTCAAAGACTTCGGAGCGCTTGCGCGATGCCGAAGCTCCCACTTCCGGCCACACGGTTGGCCAGGCTCGTCGGAATCCTGAGCGTTATCGCGGCGAAGATCACCGACATCGCGAGCAGCTCTCCCATCTGCGACGGCGTCATCGCCGGCGGCATGCTCGCGATCTGGTTCTGGATGATCGTGATACCGATCCCGAGGAGCAGGTAAAGCGCGAAGAGCCGCGCGCCGATGTAGAACAGGAAGGCGAGGTAGTTCTCCGCGAACTGCGCCGTCGCGCGCATACCGCCGAATCCGAGAAACAGGATTCCGCCCGCGAGCGCAACGTAGGCCTCGACCCACGTGAGGATCACCATCACCGCGACGGCTACGAACGAGAATGTGATGACCAGTCGCGACGTGAGCGCGTAGAGCGCAGTCTCCATCGAAGAGAGCGAGATCGGCAGGCCGGTCGTGTCGATCAGCCCCCACGCGATTCGCAGTCCGAGGTCCACGATCCCCGACGGTCCGATGTTACTCACGCCTCCACCACCGACCTGCCCCGCCGTCGCGAGCCCGTTGATGATCGGCTTCAGCCAGTACCCCGCGCTCGTGATCAGCATGAGCACGACCGAGAGCACGATGAACTTGAGGAGGAACTTCGCCGCCATCTCATCGAGGGAGTCGCGACGGAGCGTGTAGAGCACTCCGCTGACCGCGACCTCGATCGCAGCAAGTGTCACGAACAGCCGCGTCGCGATTGCGGAGATCGGCCCGAGCCACGTGCTGACCGTCAGC
>JBFMFA010000359.1:0-4423 GCA_040753195.1 Gemmatimonadota bacterium
GGCAGCCCGTCGGTCCCGGCCTGCAAGTGGGCAAGGGTGCCCGGCGGAATACGCGTTGCCGTAGCAACTACACTGATCGCGGCGTCCACCTGCGCCGGCTCCGGTGCGCTGACGTTCCCTAACGCGTCCCCACCCTCCTGAACTGTCGATAGAAACCCGTTGCTGCGCCCCATGTTGGCAAGAGCCGCTGCCGTAATCCAGTCGACATGCCGCGCAAGCACTTCGGTCGGCCGCGTGCTGGACGCCACGCGCGCACCACCGCGCATACCACTCAGCGCCGACGCGCCGCCAGCGGTGAGCTTCTCCACGGACGCCGCGAGAATATTCGACGCTCGTCGAGCCGTCCCGTCAGTCGCGTAGATGCCGGACTTGCCGAAGACCGAACGCGCGACTTGCCAGTCGAGGTCGTGCCCCAGTTCGTGCGCAAGAACGCCCGGCGCTGAGCCGAGCGGGAAGTAGATCGTGCGGGTCTCCGGATCGTGCAGCGCCATCGCGCGGGCGGGCCAATCCGCCTTCACGCCGACATGTATGCGCAGCCCTCGCAGATCGAGATCTGGGAAGACCCGTCGGGCATCTGTCAGCGCCCGATCGATCGAGAGCAAAGCGTACTCTTTCCACGACTGACGCGTGCCGGCGGCAAACGTGATGGCTCGCAGGCCGTGCGTCTCCTGAAGCTCAATGACTCGCGGTGCATAGTCGCCGGCGAACCAGACCGGATCCTGAGCGCTTACTCGCAGCCTAACGGCGGCGCTGAGCACTGCACGTGCCCACACGCGTTGTTCGGACTCACTCATCGAGGCCAGCGACAACCACACCGCCGCCAACTCCTCCTCGTTGCTGACCGCGCCAGCTGCACCCCAGCGGCCAAGCGGCAGCGCGGACGTCACCTGCAGGATGGCAGGTGACGGCGGCGCGTTCCGGTCGCGTGCGATCAGGCGCGCGGCCTGTCGCACGGACGGATTCATCACCGCTCGAGACGGCCGGACCGTATCCGCCTGCTCGAGCCGCTCCCTCGAATCGAGCACATCCAACAGACGCGAGGCGTTTGCAACCAGATCTTTGGAGGACGCCCAAGCGATCGCCGTCACTATGGGCTGTTCTGATTCGAAGAGGCGTTCGGCGCGCCAAATCGGAAGCAGATCGATCGGTTGTACTTTCTTGCGCTGCGCTGCCACGAGGAGCTGCATGATGTCCCGGCGGACGAACGCAGCGTCGCGCGCGACCGCCGCCAGCTCGACGACGGCAGCTGCTTCGGATGGGATAAGAGCGCCTGCTGCCACACCAAGTTCAAAGCCGACGCGAATCGTCTCCTCCCCTCGCCGCGGGTCGGGATGCGACCGGATCACGCTATCCACGACGGCCGCATGGAACGAGTCGATCACAAGCCGCCCTACCGCGGTAGGCCGCTGCGCGAGCGCTACACCGAGGAGGCCGTTAGCAAAAATCTCTCGGGTGGAGTCCGGGAGCAGCGGGTCGCGCAGAGCTGCTTCGATGGTTCGGAAGGGGCTACCGAGCCCAAGCTCAACCCGGGCGAGATACAGCGATTCCAGGCCGTCGACTCGGAGCGCCGCAGCGCCACGCGTTGTCGTCGGGGCAAAAGCACGGGCGCGAAGCTGCTGGACGTAGGTGATGCCGCGCGCCAGGGATTCGTTGGCGGCAGCGTTTTTCGCGCGAGGAAACCGGACAAGCACCAGCAGGACCGCGAGTGCCACGCCTAACGCGGCCACGGCCATCAGATCACGTAACCAGGCTCTACCGGATCGGTGGTTCATGCGGGTGTTCGACGCTCTAGAGCTAACGACCAACTGATACACATAAACGCAACCCACGGACCCGACAGTCAGTTCCGCGGCGGCACGTTATCCTGGCGCGTCGGCGTGCTAAGATTGGTCGTGCCTCATCATCGGATTCGACACCCGATCGCCTCAATTGGTCTCCTGGCGACGGCCGCGCTGCTGCCCATTCGCGCCACAGCGCAGCAATCCGTGACCGACTCGGGTGGGCCCGCCAAGGGCCTCAACGCTTCAGGTGGCCTGGCATTGAAGACTGGAGCGGCAGAGCTGCAGCGCGCGGGGGGTTCTCAGTTCGTCGGCGTGGAAATCGACCTTGGCCGGTTCGCCGGATCGCGCACGCGCTTCCTGGTCGAGTCGACGTTCCTGCGTGGTGGTCTTCGCGAATTCGTGGAACTGGAAGCGCGCACTTACGACGGCCACATCTACGATCTGACAGGTGCCATCACCGCGGTGCAGCTCCTGCGCGCACCCTCGCGTCGGGTGCAGCCGTTTCTCTCGGGCTCACTGTCAGTGCACGCCATGTCCAGCAGCTTCGGGAGCACGATCCTCGACCGGCGGTACAACACGAACAACTTCGGCGCCCAGGCAGGCATCGGCATGCGCGTTAGGCTCGGCCGCCGAGGGCATCGGGCGCTCGTTCTGGAGCTGCGTCGCACTACCGTGCACGACATGAATCGGCTATCGCTCAGCATCGGACTGATGCGACTGATGCGGGACCTTGCAGTCCCGTTAGGCTGACCCGCTACTCGACCGATTTGTGAAAGCGTAGCGTACTCAGCGTCACGAGCACGACTGAAAAGGCCAGCAGCACCGTCACCTCGGGCCAGATTGCAGAAAGCCCCACGCCCTTCAACAAGATCGACCGCACGATTTCCAGAAAGTACGTGATCGGGAAGATGAGACCCAACCATTGCGCGACCGGAGGCATGGCGTCACGCGGGAACATGAAACCGGAGAGCAGGATCGTAGGGAGAATGAAGAAGAAGGACAGCTGCATCGCCTGAACTTGCGTGCGCACGAGCGTGGAGACGAAAAGGCCCAGTCCAAGGCTTGCGATGATAAAGAACATCCCCACGCCATAGAGCAGCAGGAGGCTGCCGTGCACCGGGACTTTGAACAGGAAATGGCCGAGTAGCAGCACGACCGTCATCTGGACGAAGCCGACAACTGAGAACGGCAGCACCTTGCCGAGCATCAGACCGAGACGCGAGATCGGCGTCACCACGAGTTGCTCCAGCGTGCCGCGTTCGCGCTCCCGTACGATCGCCATACTCGTGATCATGACCATCGTTAGGTTGAGCAGCACGCCGATGATCCCCGGCACAATGAAGACGGGACTTTCGAGCGCCGGATTGTACAGCGGCCGCACGCGCACATCGATGGATCGCCGTGTCGCGGGTGCGCCGGCATCGGTGCCGACTTGCGAGGCGATCACGGCGCTCGAGATCGCGGCCTGCGAGGCGAGCGGATCCGCGGCATCGATGAGCAGCTGGGCTGTGGCGGTACGCCGGCGCTTCAGGTCGGCGTCGAACGTCGGTGGGATGATGAGCGCAGCCCGCGCGTCGCCGCGTTCGATGGCGCGCGTCGCCGCGGCGCGATCCGTTGCGTGTCCTGCGTCGCGCAGGTTGCCCGTATTGAACAGGCGCTGCGCGAGGGAGCGGCTCTGCGCGCTGTTGGCTTCGTCCACGACCATCGTGGGCAGGTTGCGAACTTCGGTGCGTACGGCGTATCCGAAAAGCACCAACTGGATCGCGGGGAAGACCACCATCATCGCAAGCGTTAGGCGATCCCGCCGCATCTGAATGAATTCCTTGTGCAGCATCGGCCACAGCAGCGAGCGCCGCAAACGCGATATGGCCGACGTCATGCGACCGCCGCTTCGTCCTGCTGTTGCAGGTTGACGAAGACGTCCTCGATGGAAGCGGTCCCGAACCGTTGCGTGATTTCTTGCGGCGTGCCTAACGCGATGAGATGGCCCCGGGAGAGAAATGCCAGACGCTGACAGCGCTCCGCCTCGTCCATATAGTGCGTCGTGACGAGGATCGTCGTCCCGGCGCTGGAGAGCGCGTAGATGCGTTCCCAGAAAAGGCGCCGCGACGCCGGATCGACTCCCGCCGTCGGCTCGTCCAGAAAGATCATGTCGGGGCGATGCGTCGTCGCGCACGCGAGCGCGAGACGTTGCTTCCAGCCGCCGCTCAGCGTCCCAGCCAACTGTTTGGCGCGTGCGTCGAGCTGGAACGATGCAAGCTGTTCGCGCACGCCCTGCGCGCGCTCCGATCCCGTGAGGCCGTACAGCCCGGCGTAGAACGTGACGTTTTCGACGACCGTCAGATCGTCGTACAGACCGTACCGCTGCGACATGTACCCGATGCGCCGGCGCAGGAGCTCCGCCTGTGTGGCCACGTCATAGCCAACCACCTTCGCGCTCCCCGCCGTCGGCGCCATGAGACCGGTCAGCATCCGGATCGTCGTGGTCTTTCCGGAACCGTTAGGCCCCAGCAGTCCGAAGACCTCACCGCGGGCAATCGTCAGGTCCAGCCCCTGCAGGGCGACCAGTGCGCCGAAAACTTTGCGCAGTCCCTGTGTTTCTACCGCGGAGCGCTCGCTCATTCCACACCGCCCGCCGAGCC
>JBFMFA010000360.1:0-4417 GCA_040753195.1 Gemmatimonadota bacterium
CGAAGCGTGAGGGCATCACGTGGGACGGTATCGTCACGAGCGTGCAGCGGCGCTACGAAGAAACGGAAGCCGACAACGTGCGTATGGAGCTCGCGCAGTTCATGGTCGAGCGACCATGTCCGGCGTGCAGCGGCCGTCGCCTCAAGCGAGAATCCCTGTCGGTGACGATCGCTGGTCGCAACATCGGCGAAGTCGCCGAGTTGGCCGTCGACGATGCGGCCAGGTTCTTCGCATCGATTCCGGTTCGTGGCAGCGGAAATGGCGCGCGCCGCGCGGGCCTCGACCCGGAAGTGGCGCGGCCGATCCTCAAAGAGGTGCGTGAGCGACTGGAATTTCTGGTCGCCGTCGGTCTCGACTACCTGACGTTAGGCAGGTCCGCGGAGACGTTGTCCGGTGGTGAAGCGCAACGCATTCGACTGGCTACGCAGATCGGATCCCGTCTCGTCGGCGTGCTCTACATTCTCGACGAGCCCTCGATCGGTCTGCACCAGCGCGACAACCAGCGGCTCCTGCAGACGCTGCAGCAGCTGCGCGACCTCGGCAATACGGTGCTGGTCGTCGAGCACGACGATGAGACGATTCGCGCCGCCGATCACGTCGTCGATCTCGGCCCTGGCGCGGGGACGCACGGAGGTCACGTCGTCGCGGTCGGCACCGTGCGTGACATCATCAACACCAAGGGCTCGCTCACCGGCGACTATCTCGCGGGGCGGCGTAAAATCACCATGCCCAAGGGACGCCGGCCGCGCGCGGCGCATCGGCTCCTCAAAGTCGAGGGGGCGCGCGCACACAACCTGCGCAACCTCACCGTGGAGTTCCCGTTAGGCTTGTTCGTCGCGGTAACGGGTGTCTCCGGCTCGGGAAAATCCACATTGGTGGAAGACATTCTGCATCGCACCCTCGCCAGGCATTTCTATCGCTCACGCGTAATTCCCGGCGAACACACGCGCATAACGGGACTCGAGCACATCGACAAAGTCATCGACATCGATCAGAGTCCGATCGGCCGGACGCCACGCTCGAATCCGGCGACGTACACAGGGCTGTTTACGCCGATCCGCGAGCTCTTCGCCGAGATCCCCGAGTCCAAGATCCGCGGGTACGGCCCGGGGCGATTCTCGTTCAACGTGAAAGGCGGTCGCTGCGAGGCGTGTGAAGGAGATGGTCTCGTCAAAATCGAGATGCACTTCCTCCCCGACGTGTACGTCTCCTGCGAGGTCTGCAAAGGGAAGCGATATAACCGCGAGACCCTGGAAGTGCGCTTCAGAGGGCTGAATATCGCGGAAGTGCTCGATTTGACGGTGGAAGACGCGTTAGGTCTGTTCGAGAACCAGCCGCGCATCCGCCAGAAGTTGCAGACGCTCCATGACGTCGGACTCGGCTACATCCACTTGGGGCAGAGTGCCACCACACTTTCTGGAGGAGAGGCGCAACGCGTCAAGCTTGCGTCTGAGCTTTCCAAGCGCGACACCGGTCGCACGCTGTATATCCTGGATGAGCCGACGACGGGGCTGCACTTCGAGGACGTTCGCCTGTTACTGGAAGTCCTGCATCGCCTCGTGGACCGTGGAAACACCGTGGTCGTGATCGAGCATAATATGGATGTGATAAAGACCGCCGACTGGCTAATAGACCTCGGCCCGGAAGGGGGGGCGAAGGGTGGCCGCGTGGTCGCATCAGGCACTCCTGAGGATGTTGCCCGCGCCAAGGAATCACATACTGGGATCTTCCTCCGCCAGCAGGGGGTCGGATCTTGAAGGGAGCCGTGTGCTGTGGGTGAGATGCCAACCTCATAGCTGTGAGCCTGCGCTCAGGACTGGGCTTTTGAATCACAGCTCATCGCTCACAGCCCTTTGGTGACACATATTTAGGTCACGCCGCGTACGATACCCACCCTCGAGTCAACCAGGTAGCGAAATGGTCTCGCGCGAAGACGTTGAACGATTTTTGGATCGCCTCTCCACCGAAGGCGCTCAATGGAAGGAACTGGAAAAAGGTCTATGGGTCGTACAACCCGGAGGTGAATTCGGGTTCGACGTGGTGGTGCACTACAACCCGCCGGTGGTGGTGTTGCGGGTGAAGGTGATGGACGTCCCCAAGACGAACGGGCGGCGGGCCGATCTCAACCAGCGGTTACTGGAGTTGAACGCCACCGATCTCGTGCACGGGTCCTATGGCATCAGCGATGGTGCGATCGTCCTGACAGAAGCGCTGGAGCTGAATCATCTGGACTATGAAGAGTTTCTTGCAGCCTACGAAAGCCTAACGCTGGCGTTGGCGACCCACCTGCGCGAGCTGGCTTCGTTCAGAGAGGAAGCGTAAGCATGGGCATCTTCGACCGCTTTGCGACGCTCATAAAGTCGAACATCAACGATCTCATCTCCTCCGCTGAAAACCCGGAGAAGATGCTGAACCAGATTCTGATCGACATGCGCGATCAGCTGGTCAAAGCGAAACAGCAGGTCGCGGCTGCCATCGCCGACGAAAAACGTCTGCGGGACCAGGCTGACGCCGAATACAAGCAGGCTGGCGAGTGGGAGCAGCGCGCCATGCTCGCGGTGCGTGAAGGCCGCGACGACATGGCCAAGCAGGCCCTCGTTAGGCAAAGTGAATACATGTCGCACGCACAAGCACTCGAAGCGACATGGCAGGCGCACCAGCTGGAGACCGAAAAGCTCCGCGCCCAGCTGCGCGATCTCAACGACAAGATCGAAGAAGCCAAGCGCAAGAAGAACCTGCTGCTCGCCAGGCAGCGCCGCGCTCAGGCGCAGAAGCGCATCGCCGAGACGATGTCATCGATATCGGAGAAATCCGCGTTCGAGGCATTCGCTCGGATGGAGGAGCGCATCGAGCAGAACGAACGTCAGATCAAAGCGTCCGCGGAAATCGACGAAGAGTTTTCTGGCGATCGCCTCCAGCGCGATTTCAAGCAGCTCGAGAAAGTGGCCGGTGGCGCGAGTGCCGACATGCAACTCCTCGCGCTCAAACAGAAGATGGGATTGCTGCCGAGTGCAGCTCCCGCACAAAGCAAACAGATCGGCGCCGGCGCCAAACGCGACGCTGAGACTGTGGAAGCGGACATAGAGGACGCGCCCGAGGAGAAGTCGAGGGGGTGACCACGCGCCTTGCGACGCCGCACGCGACGCCCGCGGTTGACGGCCCATCGTCACCCGGGCGTTTTCGTTTTGCGCGCATCCTCGCCGCAACCGTCGGAACGCTGGTGCTGCTGTGGCTCATCGCTAAAGCAGCCGATCTTTTCCTGCTCGTTTTCATCGCAGCGCTCTTTGCCGCGTTCCTCGGCGCGGCCACGGACGAAATCGTCAAGAGGTTGCCCGTTTCGCGGCCCTTCGCGCTCACCCTCGCGTTCCTCGGCACGTTTGCGGCGGCAGCAGCGCTCACGGCGACACTCATTCCGCCGCTCGTCGCCGAAACACAGGCACTCATTCGCGTGCTTCCGTCGTATCTGGAGACGTGGGAGCGCGCGCTCGATCGCCTGGCAACGAGTTACCCGTCGCTTCGCGAAGTCATCCGCCCTGGCGAAAACAGCATTCTGACGCAGCTGTATCAGCAGGTCGAGGGCTTCGCGGGACAGATCGTCCCCCGTGTCGTCTCGTTAGGTCACGTGATCGTGAGTGTGGTATCGGTCTTCGTGATGGGACTCTACCTCGCGCTGACGCCGCAGCTGTATCGCGAGTGGCTCATCGCGCTGTTCCCGCCGGTGCATCGCGACATCGTCCGTGAGATCCTGCGCGACCTGCGCACCACGCTGCGATCGTGGATTGCGGGGCAAATCGTGGCAATGATCATCCTGGCGCTGCTCACGGCTCTCGGGCTCATGCTGCTCAAGGTGCCTTACGCGTTGACGTTCGGCGTGTTCACGGGCGCCGTTGCGATTGTGCCGTTTTTCGGAACGTTGGTTTCCACGATCCTGCCGGCCCTCTTCGTGTTAGGCGGCCCCGGCCTCGCCGGTCTCGGTCCAGGCGCCCATGCGATCATGGTGATCATCCTCGGCGTGGTGATCCACGTCGTCGAAGCGAATCTGGTGCTTCCATTGATCGTGGCGCGGCAGGTGCAGATCCCACCGGTGCTTTCGATGATGGCCGTCCTCCTCGCCGGTCGTCTACTGGGGCCTGCTGGCCTCCTGGTTGCGGTGCCGCTGCTGGCCAGCGCGATGGTCCTGGTGCGGCGTATTCTCGTCAATCGCTTGTATGAGCAACCGGGATTGCGGCGCGTGGTCCGCGACCAGCCGCTTACGCTGCACGTGCCGGCTCCGGACGGTGGGGTGATCGTACCAAAAACGGCTCCCGTAGACGTTCTGTCCGTGTCGCTCCCCGACAAATCAGCCTAACGATACAACTCCGGTGGACGAGCCACTGATCGTCGCCGACCGATATGAGGTACTTCAGGTCCTCTACAT
>JBFMFA010000361.1:0-4404 GCA_040753195.1 Gemmatimonadota bacterium
ATCCGGTCATCGCTCTTGATGTTTGTTGCGGCAGTAACCGCCACCTTCCAGGTCGCCGCGGCTACCCCCGTCGCCTCGCCGGGCCTGATTTCGTCCAGATCACGATCACTCCGCACCCGGCCTCAGTCCCCGCAAATTCACCAGGGACGTCGCTCGGCCCCGTGTACACCTCGATCGCTTCGATATCGCGGATCGGCATCGTGGGACCAAACATGTTGTCCTCGCGCTCATCCACGATGTACATCGGCCGGCATCGCGTTGGAGCGCGGGCCATGCGCACTTGGCAGGTCGTTCCAGAGCAGTCAAACGTCACGCCGCGAAGGTCCCGAAGCGCGTCGCTCAGCCGGCTCGCTCCCTTCTGCTCGATCTGAGTCCGCGTCAGATATTGGCCTCGGCCCGTTGCCTTGCGCCGCTCGAAGTCCGCGAAGCGTGCCCCCATCGACGGGGTGCCCGATACAGCCACTTCCGGCAGCGCCTGCGCCGGGCGTTCAGCGACCGGTGTGCTGCTGGAATCGAGTTCGATATCTCGTTCCATCCGCTCGCCGTTAGCGAGAGCGTATGTGAACTGGGCTGGATGAAATCCGGCTGCCCGAACGGTGAACCGGATGATTCCGGCGGCGAGGTTCTGGAACCGGTAATAGCCGAGCGAATCGCTTTTGATGATGCGGCCATCGCCGCCGTGGATGATGTCTGCTCCAGTGATCGGCGCCTGCGTGGCACGATTAACGACCACGCCGAACATCATACCGGATCCTCGCTGGGCAAGGGCTGCGGGCGCACCGAGCGCGATAGCCACGCCTAAGGCAGCGAACGATCGAAATCTGAGAGACATACCTAGGCCCTCCGAAAGCTATAGCTGGTCGGCTGCGGTCCGCATCATCCGGGTTCACTACCAAGGTAGTGCCGTCCGCGCCCTGAGCGAGAGGCTTCTTTGTCAGCGCTTCGCTCGAGGCCTCGGTCGGTATTGCGCCTAACACCTGTCGTCTTCATTTTGGCGCGGTTTGTCTACACGAGAAGTTGCAAAAGGTTAACGAACAGTCACAGTTACAGATGTACATCGCACGTCCACCCCTGAGTGCAATTGGAGGGCGCATGAAGCGTGTATTGGTTCGCCGAGCGGTCGGAGTCCTGGGCGCTGTCGTCGCACTGCTCGCTTCCGTTAACACAGCTGATGCCCAGCGTAGTGGAGGTGTGGTCACCGGACGAGTGACGAGTTCGGGAGCCCCCTTGGGAGGCGCAAGCATCGGCATACCTGAATTAGGCGTGGGCGGTATCACGGGAACGGACGGCCGCTACTCCTTCAGTGTGCCTCTCACCGCCGTTGGGCGAGTGGTGACGCTCCAAGCGCGCTACATCGGCTACAAGCCGCAGCGCGAGCGCGTGACGATCTCTGAGCGAGTCGAAAAAGACTTTGCGCTCGAACGCGACGTCCTGTCCCTCGAGCAAGTGGTCGTGACGGGCGTTTCGGACGCCACGTCGCAGACGAAAGTGCCATTCGCGGTCGCAGTGGTCGACGCGACGAATATCAAAGAAGTCCCGATGACCACGCCCGTCGCGGCGATTAGTGGCAAAGTGGCTGGCGCCTCCGTGGTGACGACGAGTGGACAGCCAGGCGACGCGCCGTCGATTCGTTTGCGAGCTGCGACGAGCCTCACGGGACGCCAGGATCCTCTCATCATCGTTGACGGCACGATCACACGTCTCGGTCTCGCAGACATCAACTCCGACGACATCGAGCGCGTCGAGGTGATCAAAGGCGCCGCTGCCAGCTCGCTCTACGGTTCTGACGCAGCGAACGGCGTCGTGCAGATCTTCACGAAGCGCGGCTCAAACCTCGCCGAGGGGCAGACGAGCTTCACGTTCCGCAACGAGCTAGGGCAGAGCGACCTGTACCGCATCGTGCCTAACAACCTCTCGCACAACTACCAGGTAAACGCCGACGGGTCCTTCAAGCTGGATGCGAACGGCAACCGCGTGCCGGAGGCAGACAGGATTTCAGACAACGACTACCCGGTCTACTTCGATCCGTATGAGGAGACGTTCAGAAACGGACTATTCCTCACGAACTACCTGTCGGTTGGCCAGCGACGCGGCAACCTCAACTACAACGTCTCAGTTCAGAATACGAAGGAAACGGGTGTGGTCGATCTGCTGAACGGGTTCAATCGGCAGAACTTCCGTATGAATCTCGACCAGCAGTTGAACGACAAGCTCGACTACCAGGTCGGCGCGTTCTACGGAAAATCACACGGCGACCAGGCCGAAGGCTCGGCCGACATCTTCTTCGGTCTCCGCTTCCTCGAGCCCAATATCGACATCACCGCGTCGAACCCAGACGGCACGCCGTTCCTGGCGAACATCAAGCAGCCGCCAGCGTCCGGTAACCTCTCGAATCCCCTCTATCGGCTGAACAACGCGGAAACGACAAACGACCGCAATCGGTTTACGGGGACTGCGAAACTGCGCTATCGCCCGTGGATCTGGTTGACCGGCGAAGCGAGCTTCAACTTCGATCAGGCGGCGGCGAACTACAGGCAGTTCCGTCCGACGGGCTTTTTGAATTCCAGTGGTCAGGCAGACAAAGGCGCTCTGTACCATCGCGCCGTCGACGATCGCTCTCTGAACTTCGGCGCCACCTTGACATCGCAGCGTCAACTCACGAGTTGGTTGACGAATACCACGAAGATCGCGTTCCTCAACGAAGATCAGACAAACAGCTATATCGAAGTGGGAGCGTCAGCGCTTACCGTCGGGAAAGTCCCCGAGTTCGGCGCCGCGTCGCGTGATCCGCAATTCCCCATTGATCCGGGATCACGCACCGAGAACATCATCAACCGCAACGTCTTCGCGGTTACGACCTTCGACATCAAAGACCGGTACATCCTCGACGGCTTGGTGCGGCGCGATCAGTCTTCGCTGTTCGGTGCTGAGGAGCGCACGGCGAACTATTACCGGCTCTCGGGCGTGTGGCGCGTGTCGGAAGATTTCCGCATGCCTGGCGTCGACGAGTTGAAGTTGCGCGCCTCAGTTGGAACCGCAGGCTTGCGTCCGGAATTCCGCGCACAATACGAGATCTTCGACATCGTGGCCGGCAACCCGGTGAAGGTCACGTTAGGCAACCCGCTGCTGAAGCCGGCCTTCTCCAAGGAGATCGAATACGGCGTCAACTTGAACTTCCTGGGGAACTACACGTTCGAGTACAGCTACTCCGACAAAGTCACCAGCGATCAGATCCTGCTCGTTCCGGTATCCTCGGCGTCAGGATATGAAAACCAGTGGAAGAATGCGGGTGAGCTGTCGGGCACCACGCACGAGCTAGCGTTAGGTGCGGTACTGCTGTCGCGCAACGACATGTTCTGGCGCATGAACCTGGTCGGCGACCGCACGCGGCAGACGATTACCGATTTGAACGTCGGTCCCTTCCTCGTTGGTCCGGATCCGAATGACGGCAGCACGCGCATCTTCCGCATTGCCAAAGGACAGAAGTTCGGCGTCATCTACGGCTCCAAGTGGATACGCTCGCAGGGAGAACTCGAGGAGACGATCCGCTCCGGCCGCCTAACGGGAACCGTGGCCGATTACGTCAAGAACGAAGAAGGCTTCTTCGTGCGCAAGACGCAACACCGCACGATCGACGAAGTCCCGCTCAAGTTCTACAACGAGAACGGCGAGTCGCTCGGCGAAATCGGCGACGTGACTCCCGACTTCACGTTAGGTCTCAGCACGAACTTCCAATGGAAGGCCGTCAACGTCGCGGCGCAGCTGAACTGGGTGAAGGGCGGCAACATCTACAATTACACGCGGCAGTGGCCCTTCAACGAATTCCGCGACGAGGTGATCGACCAGCGCGGCAAACCGGCCGAAGAGCGCAAGCCGACCACGTACTACTCGACGTTCTACAACAACTTCGATCCGAACAACTACTTCGTGGAAGACGGCACGTACATGCGCCTCCGCGAACTGGCCGTCAACTTCAACGTGCCGCGCGACTGGATGCGTGCCGTCGGACTGGGCAGCTTCACAAACACGAGGTTCGGTATCGTTGGGCGTAACCTCTGGACGCAGACGGACTACAGCGGCTACGACCCCGACGTCTCTGGTCCGGGCGGCGGCAACCCGTTCGCATATCGTGTGGATTACTTCACGTATCCCACGTTCCGCACGGTCACGCTCATGCTCGAAATCGGATACTAGGCCCCCAGACTCGGAGAATGCACACCATGCATAACGTGAATCTGACCCGGGCCGCCGCGATCGTCGCGGTCATTGCGCTCGGAGCATGCAAGTCGCTCGACGTCGTCAACCCTAACGAGCCCGACGCCGGCCGTGCGCTGTCCGACCCTGCGGCCCTTGAGGCCCTCGCAGGCGGTACGCTGCGCACCTGGTTTAACACATGGGAAGGAA
>JBFMFA010000362.1:0-4397 GCA_040753195.1 Gemmatimonadota bacterium
GCGTGAAACGCGCGGATGATGATGTCGACACTCTTGTACCGTTTGAGGCGACCGAGATACGCAAATGTCGGTTGTGGTGCTCGCAACTCCGAGGCAGGCGTGTAGTGCTCCGTGTCGATACCGCAGAAGATCACGCGGATGTGTTCCCGCGCAATGCCGCGAGCCGCCAGATCGTCAGCCGTGCTCTCACTGATCGCTTCAAAGGGCGCGTCTCTGTACACGCGAGGTATCGGGCGCTCTAACGCCCACACGATCGCGGCCAGCGGGAGTGGCGCTTCCTGAAAAACCGTATCGCCGAACAGATGCGGAACGAGCGCGACGACTGGAGTGGTCCCCCACCGCGGCGTGAACAGCGGCACTTTGTTGATGTCCTCGACGATCACGTCGAAGGAGCGTTGTGCGGCCAGTTTGCGATACGCGGCGCGCACGAAAAACGGAAACGTATAACGCGTGCCGACGCGGTGGACGTGAATCCCATCTAGCTCCGCTGTCGCCGGCGCGCTGGGCCAGCCGCCGCACAGCAGCGTGACGTCGAAACCTGCACTCGTCAGGCGGCCAAAAATCTCGTGCAGGTGGATTTCAGCTCCTCCGGCCTGCGGGTTTTCGCGGTCCTGCCAGTTCACGACGAGCACGCGCACTTACAGGCTCCCGAATTGCCGCGCTACCGCGTCGAGGACGCCGTTTACAAAGCGCGCGCTTTCGAGTGTGCCGAACCGTTCAGCGAGCGTCACGGATTCCTGAATGACGACGCGCGGGGGTGTGTCGCCCGCCATGAGCTCCGCCGCACCGAGACGCAGCACGGCGCGTTCAATCGCGCCTAACCGGCCAAGACGCCAGTTGCGCGTTGCAGCCGCAATACGCTTGTCGATGTCATCGAGTCGCGCTTGAACGACGTTGATGAGTCGATAGGCGACCTCCCGCTCGTCGCGTTCGACGGCGAGATCGGACCACAGTCTGTCAGCGAAGTTTTCTAGCGTCGCGTTGGATGCGCGTCCCGCGAGGTCCCACGCGTACAGCGCTTGGATGGCGCGCGCGCGTGCGCGCCGCCGCATGCGCTGCTCAGACCTGCTCAGCCGCATCCAATCGATCGAAGAGGTCGGCCATTTCCAACGCGGCAAGCGCTGAATCCCAGCCTTTGTTTCCGTGCGCGCCGCCGGCGCGCTCTTCGGCCTGCGCCATGGTATCGCACGTCAACACCCCGAAGCCGATAGGGATATCAAAGTCGGCAATGGCATTCGCGAGCCCGCGCGACGCTTCTCCCGCGACATAGTCAAAGTGAGGCGTGTCGCCGCGAATGACCGCGCCGAGGGCCACGATCGCGTCGTAGCGCTCCGTGCTGGCGAGGTGGCGCGCCAGGCCGGGGAGCTCCCAGGCACCGGGCACCCAGATGACGTCGATATTCTCGTACGAAACGCCGTGCCGCGTTAGGGCCTCCAGCGCGCCATCGACCAGCTTTTGCACGATCGCTTCGTTGAATCGGCTCGCGATCACGGCGCAGCGACGGTCAGCGCCGTTAGGCGATCCGCTGAACTCCGCCATTACGAGGCGAGCATGTGGCCAAGCTTGAGACGCTTGGCGTTGAGGTAGCTGGCGTTGACGTCGGTGGTCGGCGCTTCGATGCGCACGCGGTCCACGACCTCGAGGCCATACCCTTTCAGCCCGACGAGCTTCTTGGGGTTGTTCGTCAGGAGACGCACGGATTTGAGGCCAAGGTCGAGCAGGATTTGCGTGCCGATGCCGTAACTGCGCAGATCGGGCTTGAAGCCTAACGCTTCGTTGGCCTCGACCGTGTCGTGTCCCGTGTCCTGCAGCGCGTAGGCCTTGAGCTTGTTGAGCAGTCCGATGCCGCGGCCTTCCTGGTCGAGATACACGACGACGCCGCGCCCCTCGCGAACGATGGCGTCCATGGCGGCCATGAGCTGCCAGCCACAGTCGCAGCGGCGGGAGTGGAAGACGTCCCCCGTTAGGCATTTGGAGTGCATGCGCACCATCACGTTCTGCCCGTCGCCGAGGTCCCCGTAGACGAGCGCGACATGTTCCGCGTCGTCGACGTCGTTGCGATAGCCGACGATCTTCCACTCACTCGGCGGCGCCTCGACAGGGAGGTGCGCTTCGGCCACGCGGTGGACGATGCGCTCGGTCTTGAGACGGTGCGCGACAAGATCGGCGACGGTGATGAACGTGAGGCCGTGCTGAGTGGCGAAGCGTTCCAGCGCTTCGCGGCGCATGAGCACACCGCTGTCGTCCAGTATCTCGCACAACACGCCCGCAGCCTGGAGACCGGCGAGGCGGCACAAGTCCACCGCGGCTTCGGTATGTCCAACGCGCTGCAAGACCCCGCCATCGCGCGCCTTCAGGGGATGCACATGGCCCGGCCGACGAAGCTCATTCGGCAACGTATTGGGATCCGCGGCAACGCGTATCGTCGTGGCCCGATCGGACGCCGAAATGCCGGTGGTCACGCCAAACTTGCTCGTCGCGTCGATGCTCACAGTGAATGCCGTGCGCATCGCCTCGGTGTTTTCGGTTTCCTCGCTCTGCATCGGCAACTCAAGCGCCTTGATGCGCTGTGCGGTGAGCGCCAGGCAAATCATCCCTTTCGCGTGCAGCATGAAGTTGACCATCTCCGGCGTGATCAGCTCCGCCGCGCAGATCAAGTCTCCCTCGTTTTCGCGATCCTCATCATCGGCGACGACAACGAATTTGCCGGCTTTGATGTCTTCTATCGCTTGATCGACGGTTCCGAACATGGGGTCACGGGTCAAGGGTCACGGGTCACGGCAGGTGGGGCGTGAGGAGACGTTTGACATACTTGCCAATGACGTCACCCTCAACGTTCACCAAGTCGCCTTCGAGCAGCGCACCTAAGGTGGTGTGCGTGCGCGTGTATTCGATGATCGCCACTTGCGCCACGGATCCAGTCGGGATGTTGCTTATCGTTAGGCTCACGCCATCAATGGTAATGGAACCGTGCGGGATCAGCAGCTCCTCGAGCTCAACACCCACGTCGATGTCGATCAGCAATGCGTCGTCGCCTTCCCTCACCCCCACAACACGCCCGATCGCGTCGACGTGACCCTGAACAATGTGGCCCCCAAGCCGATCCCCGGCACGCAGGGCGCGCTCGAGATTCACATGCACGCTGGCGCCTTGAGCCCATCTCCCCAGCGTCGTACGCGAGCGTGTCGCCTCCATAGCGGCCACCACGAACCATCCAGGTCCGCTTTCGAGAGCTGTGAGGCAGACGCCGTTCACGGCGATACTTTCGCCAACCGCGACGTCCTGATAATCACAGGCAATGCGCAGCTCCAGCCCGGCCGCAGAGGGCCGCGCCGACTCGATCAAGCCGATGCTGTCGACGAGTCCTGTAAACATCACAAACCTGACGGCGTGTACACGGTCATGAGATCATCACCCAACTGCGCCTGCCGCACAAGCTTCCACTTCGGTCCCGGCACAGCCAGATCGGGCGGCGTGAAGGCAAAAGCAGGCAGCGCCCCGGGACCCAGCTCGACCTGCGTCTGAAACATAACGATCCGGTCCACAGAGCCGGCACGGAGCGCTGCACCGGCGATGCGCGCCCCCCCTTCGAGCAGGACCGACCGGATGCCGAGGGACGCCAGCTCGAGAAGCCCGTCATTCAGGTCGCGCACTTCCAGCACGCGCACGCCTGCCTCGCTGAGCACAGCCCTGTGGGCCGGATCGATCCGCATGACCATCAAGACCACGGGGACCTCGCGCGCCGTCGCCACAAGGCGCGCCGTCGCCGGGAGCTTCCCGCCGCGCGAGAAGACGACTCGCATGGGTGCCTTACGAGGCGACGCGTATTCCCGCACGGTGAGCTGGGGGTCGTCGGCTATCGCGGTGCCGAGGCCGACGGCGACGGCGTCGTGGCCGGCCCGAAGGCGATGCACCTCGCGCCGCGACGGTTCGCCGGTGAGCCAGCGCGGAGTCCGCGCTGCATCGGCGATGGCGCCTTCGCGCGACACAGCCAGCTTCAGCGTAACGAACGGCCGGTAAAACTCGGCGCCGTGGAAATAGATGACGTTTTGCTCACGCGCTTCGGCTTCCAGCACGCCTAACGTGACCTCGACGCCCGCTTTGCGCAGCTTCTTGGCGCCACCCCGTGCCGTCGGATTGGGGTCGGCGGCCGCGGCGACGACGCGCCGGATGCCGGCCGCGAGAATCGCGTCGGTACATGGCGGCGTTTTACCCGTATGCGCGCACGGCTCCAGGGTGACGTACAACGTGGCTCCGCGCGCCTTTTCACCGGCCGCGCTCAGCGCGTTCACTTCCGCGTGTGGTCCACCCCAGACTTCGTGGTACCCTTCCCCAACGATTTCGCCGTCGCGCACGACCACGGCACCCACCATCGGATTCGGCGCGACATGCCCCCA
>JBFMFA010000363.1:0-4390 GCA_040753195.1 Gemmatimonadota bacterium
CGGTCGCTTCCTCAACGAGCTGAAGGTGTATGCAGCGACGGACCGTCGCACCGGCCGTCCGCTACTCGTTATGCCCGCCGGACGCGTCCAGGTGAGCTCGCAGCTGGACGGCGGCGAGACCGGTATCGCCACGCTGGTATTCGGCGGCAATACCGGACTGCCGCAGGACGGCGAGACGCGCACGCTGGAGGCAACCAATGAAGTCTCATGGCTCACCGACGATGGCAACCACCGCTTCAAACTCGGCGGCCTGCTCAACATTTCGCAATTCGAAGAAGACGTAACCACAAACCGCTGGGGGACGTTCAGCTTCAATTCTCTGGCGGATTTTGAGGCGGGCCGTGCCGCGACCTTCACACGCACACTCGCGCCGCGCATCCGCGAAGGGGCGGGAACGAACGCGGCGGTCTACGTCGGCGACGTCTGGCGAGCGTCGCGCACGCTGCAGGTGACGTATGGTCTGCGCGCGGAGGGGGCACGCTTCGGCAAAACGCCGGAGTTCAATCCAGCCGTCGACGCAGCTTTCGGCTATCGCACGGATCGCGTGCCGACTGAAATGCATGTGAGCCCGCGTGTGGGTTTCACGTGGACGCTAGCCCCACGTCCCGCTAGGTCCGCGGCTGGGGATGGCCGAACGGCGGGCTTCGCGCCGCAGGCCATGCGCGCCCCGTGGTTGATTCTACGTGGCGGCATCGGTGAGTTTCGCAGTGCACCGTCCACACAACTGGTCGCCGCCGCCGCCGGTGCGACTGGATTGCCGAACAACGAGTCGCAACTGGTGTGCATCGGGAGCGGGGTGCCCGCGGCGAATTGGGCGCAGTTTATTACTAATCCGGCTGCCGTCCCGACGCAGTGCGCGGCAGGCCAGCCCAGCCAGGTGCCGACGGCGCTGCCTAACGTGGCTGTTTTCGGCGACGATTTTGCCGCGCCGCGTGCCTGGCGTGCATCGCTCGGCGCGTCACGGCCCTTGCGCCAGCGCTACAACCTGAACGTCGAGCTTTCATATGCTCGCGGTGTCGCGCAGACCGGGTATCGCGACGCGAACCTGCAGACGACGCCCCGTTTCACACTCGTCACCGAAGACGGGAGGCCGGTGTTCGTCGACGTCGGCACGATCATCCCCACGACCGGTGCGACCTCGGTGCTCGCCTCGCGTCTCAATCCCGCATTCGGCCAGGTCCTCGTAACCAGCTCCGACACGAAGAGCGATTCGAGACAGCTGACGGTGTCGTTAGGTGGCATCACCACACGCGGCGCGATCTTCAACATCTCCTATACGCGCGCCCGTTCGAAGGACCAGGGGAGTGGCAGCGGCTTTGGCCGCTTTGGTGGTGGCGGCTTTGGTGGACTCGGCGGTGCGACCACGGCGGGGAACCCCAACATTCGCGAATGGGCGACCAGCGATTTTGAACGCCGCCATTCGTTCGTCGGATCGATCACCTGGCCGTTCGGTCAGGGCCTCGAAATCACAGCGTTCGGTCGCATGTCGTCAGGCGCGCCCTTTACGCCGCTGGTGAGCGGCGACATCAACGGCGACGGCGCGCGCAACGACCGCGCGTTTCTCTTTGATCCTGCTGCCGCAACCGATACGACCGTCGCTGGCGGCATGCGGCGACTGCTCGCGTCCGCACCAAGCGCGGTGCGGGGGTGCCTAACGGATCAGCTGGGCAGCATTGCCAAACGCAACTCATGCACGGGCCTGTGGCAGCCCTCACTCGATTTCCAAACGAATTGGCGCCCCAACTTCTGGGGACTCAACCGCCGGCTGGCCATTTCCCTGGTGACCGTCAACACGTTAGGTGGGCTCGATGAGTTACTGCACGGTTCCCGGAACCTGCGCGGGTGGGGGCAGTTCCGCGGCCAGGACAACACGCTCCTCTACGTGCGCGGCTTCAATCCGGCGACGAATTCCTATCGCTACGACGTGAACGAGCGCTTCGGCGCGTCGCGCAGCGGCGCGAACGGAATTCGCGTTCCTTTCCAACTCGGGTTCAACGCACGCTACACGTTAGGTCCGGACCGCATGCGGGACATGATCCAGGCAATGCGCGGTGGCCGCGGGCGCGGGGGCGCGGGGCCTGGTGCCGGTACTGGAATGGCCCCCGGTCGTGGCGGTGCGGGCGCAGCTGGCCCTGCTGGAATCGCCGAGATGCTCTCCAGGGCCAACCCGGTCAACGCAATCATTCAAATGAAGGATTCGCTCGCACTGAGCGAAGAGCAGATCATCAAACTCCAGCCCCTCTCGGATTCGCTGGCCGCGAGGAACGGCGCGTTAGGTGCGGAGGTGCGCAAGCTGATGCAGGACGCGGGAGCGAATCCCGACATGGGTGCGCTTTTCGCCCGGATACGCCCCGTGCTCGAGCGCATTCAACGATCGAACGCCGACGCCATGCGCGAAGCGGAGAAGGTCCTAACGAGCGAGCAGTGGGCGAAGGTGCCCGAGCGCATCAAGCGCGCTCAGATGCCCGGAATGTCGCAACCGCAGCGTCGTCCACCCAGCGAGTAGCCGTTGAATACGTCAGAGTTCTGACAAGTCCGCGTCACTTCTCAGTCACGTGACGGGTGTTCGCGCGCAGCTAAACCCGTTGCAAGCCGTTGGCTGACAACACGATATGAGACGCTCAACTGACTAGTCACGGCTCTCGGTTGCAGTCACACAACGCTTTTTGCGGAGTTTGACACTCAGCAACGCTCGCTGTCGTTGTGGTGTCTCATCAATCACATCACACGTCACCTTTTAGCCCGGCCCCGGGAGGCGCTCGACGACCTATGGATGTTCATCTCACAGACCTCCAACTCGCCATCGTCCGCGTCCTGTGGGAACGTGGCGAATGCACCGTGGCGACAACTCAGGCGGCTCTACTCCCTGAGCGTCCGCTCGCCCAGACCACTGTCGCGACGATTCTGACGCGCCTCGAAAAGCGTGGCGTCGTCGCTCACCGGCCCAACGGTCGGCAGTTCGTCTACCGCGCACTCGTGACCGAAGGCGATGTTCGCCTTTCGATGGTGCGCTCGCTGACCGACATGCTCTTCGGCGGTAGCTCGGCGGCCCTCATCGATCACGTTCTGCGCGATCGCGGCGTGTCTGAGCAGGAGTTCGGCGAACTGCGCAGGCTTGTCGCGCAGGCAGGGGAACAAGGGCAGCGAGCTAACGCCGCCTAGCAGACGACACGGATCGCTGAACGAGACGACGGCGGCTCAACTTGAGCCGCCGTTTGTATTTCGGCAGACGCAGCGATGGGCGTGGATGTGACGGCAAACGGTGGCGGGTCTCTCCTCGGAAGACCATACTACGCTGGATGCCACCAACGTCTCCGTGAATCGCCGTACCTTTTCCAGACAGCTCGCCGCCCTAGTTGGAACTGCGGCGTTTGCCCCAGCCGGCGCTCGTTTCGCGCTGAACACTCCGCCCGACGAACGGCGGATCAATGGAGATCGGCTCAACCTGCACCTGCGCGAGCTCGCTGAGTTCGGCAAGAATCCGCAAGGTGGTGTCAGCCGCGTTGGTTACACGGAGGCGGACAAACAGGGGCGCCAGTACGCGATGCGCCGCATGCGCGAAGCGGGACTCCAGGTGCGGATCGACACCGCTGGCAACATCATCGGCCGTATTGCCGGGACCGACGCCCGCCTAAAACCGATCCTGTTCGGTTCGCACATCGACTCGGTACCGGAGGGTGGCAACTACGACGGAACGCTCGGCACTCTGTCCGCGATCGAAGCGGTGCAGTCGTTACGTGAGCAGGGTGTAGTCACACGGCATCCACTGGAAGTTGTGATTTTCCAGTTTGAAGAAGGCGGATTGTACGGGAGTCGCGGGATGATCGGCGCGCTCGCTGAGAAGGACTTGGGGTTGGTGAACTGGAGCGGCAAATCGGTGCGCGACGGCATCGCGTTCATCGGCGGCAATCCCGACAGACTTCCAGAAGCGAGGCGGGCGCCCGGCGATATCGCTGTGTATCTGGAGTTGCATATCGAGCAGGGTGGGTCGCTGGAGCAACGCGAACTCAAGACCGGGATCGTCCAGGGGATCGTGGGTGTGTATCGCTGGGAAGTAACGATCGAAGGTTTCGCGAATCATGCCGGGACGACCGCCATGCCCGATCGCAAGGACGCGTTGCTGGCCGGCGCGCGGTTCATCGATGCCGTCAACCGGGTCGTTAGGTCCGTCCCGGGGCGACAGGTCGGGACTGTCGGCAAGATCCATGTAACGCCGAACACGCCGAACGTGATCCCGAGCAAGGTGACTCTTTCGCTGGAGCTCCGCGATCTGGAAGCGGCGAAGGTGACCTCGCTCTATGACTCCATTCGCCGCGAGGCAGAAGGCATCGCGCACGCGACGGGCACGACGATTCAGCTGCAGCCCATCAGCGCGAATGCTCCGGCGTTG
>JBFMFA010000364.1:0-4380 GCA_040753195.1 Gemmatimonadota bacterium
GACGACCCAGGTTCGCAATCGATTCTAGCTAGCGTCTATGGCCTAAGAACTGGCCTAGAGAGCCTGTTCTATATCCGCTAGCAGATCCGCGGCATCCTCGATCCCGATTGAGAAGCGAAGGAAACCGTCCGGAATCCCTATCGCGCTGCGCTCCGCCGTCTTGAGGTGCGCGTGGGAGGTATAGCGCGGCTCACTGACGAGTGTATCGACTCCGCCGAGGCTGGGCGCGTGTTTGATGAGCTTGAGCTTCCTAACGAAACGGTCGGCCGCCTTGCCGCCGTCTTTCAACTCGATGGCCAGCATCGCGCCAAAACTGTCCATCATTTTCTTGGCGACGGCGTGATCGGGGTGCGATTCCAGGCCGGGATACTGGACGCGCGCAATCTCCGGCCGCGTGGTGCACCACTGGGCGATCGTCATGGCGTTTTCGTTCTGGCGCCTGACGCGAACGTCGAGCGTCTTCAGTCCACGCTCGAGAAGCCAGCAAGCGAAGGGGTCGGGGGCCTGGCCCCAGACGATCATCTTCTCGGTGACTTCGTCGATGTACGACGCGGTTCCCACGACACAACCGCCTAACACGTCGTGGTGGCCGTTGAGGTATTTGGTGGCGGAGTGGATGACGACGTCGGCGCCGTGCTCGAGCGGTCGGAGGTTGACCGGGCTGGCGAAGGTGGAGTCGACGACGAGCGCGAGACCCGCCTCCTTGGTTAGGAACGAAAGGGGGGCGAGGTCGAGGACGCGACAGGTGGGGTTGACGGGGGTTTCGACGAAGATGGCGCGTGTCTGCTTCTTCATCCGTTTGCGCCAGCCGCGCGACTCGAGCGGGTCGACGAGTGTGACGTCGATCCCCATCATCGCGAACTCTTGCGTGAGCAGGCGGCGCGTACCGCCGTAGAGCCAGGCGCTTGCGAGGAGGTGGTCGCCGGGGCGGAGCAGGGCGAGCAGTGCGCACGCCGTGGCGCCCATTCCGCTGGCGAGGAGCAAGCCGGCATCGGCGCCTTCGAGGAGGGCGACGCGTTTTTGAACAATTTCCGCGTTAGGCGAATTTCCGTATCGCGGATACCGCAGCCCTTCGGCGGTACCGAACTCCTGGATGAAGTTGACGCTCTGAACGAGCGGATGTACGACCGGTGCACCGACGAGCGGGCCTTGGGAGCCGCCGTGAATGGCTAGCGTGGCGAGCTTCGCCGCCGGAGGAGGGCGCTTCATACTGAAAGCTCCGAAAGCTCAGTTCGCAGATTATAGCTGGGAGTCAAACCGAGTGCGTAGTTCACAGTTCTAAGTTAAAGTTGGCAGTGGTGTAACTGAGGACCCGAACCGACTACGCAAGACTCAGCAACTTGCTGTGACTCTTAGCCGACAACCGACGACTCGCGGTGTTGTTAGGCAAGGTCTGTGCGTCGCTGCCGATCCATGTCGGTCTTTGTGACGCGCACAATGTCTGTTACGCTCAGTCCAACGATATCTCGCGCGACAATACCGCCGCGAGGGACGTCGTTGTTGATGACAAGGACTGCGAGCTCGTTGCGCCGTGGCCCATTGACCCACACCAACTCGCCGTCCTCAATCAGGCGCATCGCGGCTTCCGCACTATTCATTTGAACTTGGGGACCGCGATCGGGGTCGCCCTTGCGAGTCCCGATGAAGTGCATGACCTGCAGCGGCGGGTTGTACGCCATTACATCAGCATGTGCAGCGCGATGTAGTCGTCGTCGGCGCGCACGAGGAGGCGGCGCTTGGTCAGCTCATCGAGCTGCGCCACGAGGCGTTCGCGCGAGTAGCTGACCTCGTGCAGCAACTCATCGGCGGCGGCTCGCCCACGTTGCTGGATCAGGTGCCACGTGCGGCGCGCGTCGTCGTCGAGGGCGCCCACGATGCGAGCGCGGCCATCGGCTTCCTGCACGACCAGCGCGAGGCCGTAGCGCGAGAGCACCTGCTCGATCGCTTCGAGGTGATGGTCATCGGCGCCACGTACCAGAAAATACGCGTCTGCACTTTTTCCGTATTGCAGCAGCAGCTTGCCGACGACTTCGTCCGCACAGGAGAAGTCGAGGAGTCGGACCTCGGAAAAATCGAGAATCGTTAGGCTCGGCGCCGACCGTTCGGCAAGGCGCGCTTCGATCGCGCCGCGAACCGCTTGACCAGTGGGTCGCGTGACCAGGTTCGAGTAGAGGCCGCACAATGTGCGGAGTACGACGGCGCCGACTTCCATGTGTTGAATCATCGCGCCTCCGCCCGTTCCGGAATTGTAATCTGCACTTGCGCGCCGGGGAAATGCGGCAGGTTTTCAGTTAGTGGCAGGTCTTCATCCCACGTAGGCACGATCGCGATGCGCGCGGTACCGCTACGCACCGACAACTTGCCGTCCCACTTACCAACATAACGACGCACACCGGCGAGCCCTTGCCCGCGCCCCGGATCACGAAAGCGACTCACGCCGCGGACGACAGCGTCTTCGAGCGCCATCGCATCGTCCCAGCGATCGCTGAGTCGCCGGCCCTGCGCCGTTTCCAGTGATTTGCGAAATCCAATGCCAGCGTCGCACACCGCAATCACGACAACGCGACGACCAAGCAGACGCTGTCGCCAGCGATAGGTCTGAACCCCGACCCAACCTCGAGCGCCAGCGTGTTCGACGATGTTCTGGCACACTTCGCTCAATGTCATCGCGAAACGCATCGTTGCCTGAGGATCGAGGTTGAGCTCATGAACGAGAATCGCTTGCGACTTTGTTTGAATGCGTTCGACGACCGCGTGCACATCGTCGCTCTTTTCAACGGGAGTGATTTCAAGAAGCACGTTCGAATCACTGGTCGCTTGACGACCTTTCGGCACGGTGCCGTGCAACTCGAATAGTTCTTCGGCGTAGCGATAGAACCCAGCGCGTTGCCAGTAACTCGCGGTGTCTTCGTGGTCCGGCCCTGCAAATGCCGCAGGCATCTCTGTGCGCGTGGAACCGAGCGCGAGGAGCGCTGTGAGTCCGTACGGAGAAGCCCACCGAGTATGCCGTGCATCGATAAGCAGTTTTTCGTGATCTTTTGCGTGCGCGTACTGCTCGAGAACTTGCTCGAAGGTGTGATCGTCGAGAGAAGGTGGAACGGTGATGACCGTGCTCACGACGGACCAAGTTCTCCGCGTAGATGAAAAGCCAAATGCGTTGCGCCGCGGTGAGCGTAATTTCGTGCGGCCGCGCGCAGCGCCAATTGTAAAGCGTCGGTGAAGTTATCGCCACAGAGCAAACGCGAAAAATACGTCGCGCCGAAGACGTCGCCGCATCCGGTAGGATCTCCCTCCTTGACATCAGCGGCGGTCGCTTGTAGCAGCGCCGTGCGCACGGTGCCGAACGCAACGTCGACGCGCGCAGCACGTTTGAGATCGACGAGATGCTCGAATCCAGGCGCTGCGAAGTACACCGCACCGCGTTCGCTCAGGGTCACGACCAACGTACGAACGCCGGCATTCATGGCGATGGCCGCGAGCGCCAGCGAATCGGGTGCCATCAACCCCATCTCGGCTTCGTTGCATTGCACGAAGTCGAAACAGCGCATCCAGGATGCCGCGTTAGGCAGCGCTCGCGGTGTACGCAACCCGTCCGGCTGCACGGCCAGCAACAATGAGTGCAGATCACAAAAAATCGGACCGCGAAAATGCTGCCTGACGAGTTGTACCGTCTCCAGGTCCAGCTCGAAGCCGCTGATGAGATTGATGTACAGCGCGTCGATGTCCTTGAGCAGCGGCTTCAGTCCGAGCCACGTCCAGGGCGGGACGCCGCCGCTGAGCACTTCGGTGCGGCGCTCGGCCTCGAAATAGCGCAGCGTCACGCGGTTGTTGGGCTGTTCGACGGACACCGGCGCCGCGTCCGGCGCAAGGCGCCGCAGCGAACGAAGAAACTCCCGGGCGCGAAGTTCTAAGTCCTTGCCTACCTTGATGATAGGGACGATCTCCCAGCTTTCGCACAGCGCGGCATCCATGCCGCCCAGGGCATACGTAATCCCGCCCCACTCCTCGATGGGTACGGCGCGCGCGTCGCGGCCGTAAATGCGATCCCAGACGAAACTGCCGATGACGCCAACGCGGCGCCGCGCGCCGCTCACACCGCGCCTAACGCCTGCTGCTTGAACGTGGCGACGGCCCCCACGATGCCTGCCGTCCCCGGCAACTTCCCCGGCACGATGCGCGCTGCGTCGACCGCCGGCTTGAACGCGCGCCGCCGCACTTCGCGTATGAGCGGCTCGAACAACGAATCGCCGGCTTGCGTGACCCCGCCCGCGATCACGACGCAATCAGGATTGAAAATGTTGAGAATGTTGGCGACGCCGGCGCCGAGGAAGCGCGCCGTATCGTGCACGACCTCCAGCGCCAGCATGTCGTCCTTCTTCG
>JBFMFA010000365.1:0-4370 GCA_040753195.1 Gemmatimonadota bacterium
GCGAGGCCGGGAAAACGACTGGAGGGCGCGCGAGCGGCGCGGTAGTGGCTCACGCCAGAGTGGTTTCGGCGAGGATTGGCAGGGCGGCCGCTACGGTCGCGGCGGACGGATGCGCGAGGAAATGCAGCCTGGCCGCGGCGCACTCGGCGGACGCGATTGGGAAGAAGACCGCCCTAGTCGCTATGGCGAAGAAAGACGCCATCGGGAGTACGGCGACTATGACTACGCCGGCTCGAGCGACGACGATCGTTACGGACGACGCGGGGGAATGAGCGGCGGCAGCGCCGGGAGCGGCAGCCGCTTCACGCGTCATGATGAAAGTGAGCGTGAGTTTGGACGCTCTGGCGGAGGTGGCGAAGAATTTCGTGGCCCGGCGCACGGTTACGGACAGGGCGGCTATTCGGCTGGCGAATACGGTCCGCCGACGGGGTACGGCTACGGGACAGCCGGCAGCTACATCGGAGGTCGTAGCGACTGGGGCGGTAGCGGGACGAGTCAGCGCCAGAACCACATGGGTCGCGGCCCGCGCAACTACAAACGATCGGAAGACCGCATCCGCGAAGAGATCAACGAACGCCTAACGCGTCATCCAGAAATCGACGCGAGCGACGTTGACGTGCGCATTGAAGACAACACCGTGGTCTTGAGCGGCGTTGTCGAAGACCGCAAAGCAAAGCGGCTCGCAGAAGACATCGCCGAAGATGTGTGGGGCGTTGAGGACGTCCGCAACGAGCTGAAGGTCCGCCGCGGCTTCCTGGCTGCGTTGACCGGTGAACAAGCGGATGATCGCGAGGTACAACGCACAACGGCGCGCGAGGGAGTGTCAGGATCGGAGAGCAAGACCAGAGTCGGTCGTTCCGGATCGTCGGCAGGGAGCGCGTCGGCTGATACTGTGGTCTAGACCTAACGAGCATGGTGGCGCCCTGCGCCACCAGCTCGCAGTCAGAAAATACTCAGCGCGGCACCCGCGATTTTCTGCGGTGCCGCGCTGCGAGCAAGGGTACTTCTCTAGACTTCTTCGTCCGTGTCCGTTCCGCTGGCGCCGCGGCGGCCGCGATCACCCGTCTGACCCGATTCTTCCGAGGACCAGTCGCTGCGTTCGGTACCGCGATCCTGCTCGCGGATATTCCGGTCGCCCTGCTGTTCACGGCCCGTGCCGGAACCGCGCTGACCTTCCTGCGAACCACCCTGGCCCGAGCGCCCGCCCTGCTGGCCGCTCTGACCACCCTGATTGTACCCGCCCTGGCCGCCCTGACCCTGACCGCCCTGACCGCCCTGACCGCCCTGGCCGCCTTGACCGTATTCTTTGTTATCTGCCACGTGAGTAGCCTCCTGCGGTCGTCCATTGCATCCCTAACGAGTTGACCGCGCTACTCGTCAGGAGTGCCGCCGCCTCCGCAAATCATGCGACTCAGCGGAGCACAACCATTCACGACGCGTTATATGGCAAACGTTGGGCCGTTACCGCTCAGCTGATTGCGGACGGCATACGTGGCGCACTCAACAGGTCAGAAGCGCACTCGAGCGTTCATCGCGTTAGGCGCGGACGCGGCGACGGGTGCAAAAACGAAAACGGGGCTGTCGCGTCAGCGACAACCCCGACCTGCAGGCAACGCCGTGGATTACATCAGCACGACACGCAACGATGGTTGTTCTTGGACCCGAGGCTCTCCAGCAACGCGACCGTGTCGAGGAACGGTGAGATGCGCTGCACCGGACCATTTGCCATGTCCGCGGTTGTCTGGCCGGTACGCGCAACGGCCTTCACATCCGCGCCTTTCGACACGAGATACTTGATCATCTCGTTGTCGCCGCGCGCTGCGGCATTGTGCAGCGCCGTATAGCCGTTGAAGTCGCGCGCATTCACGTCCGCGCCAAGTTCCTCCACGAGAAACTTCACGGTCGCGAGCCATGCATCCGGAGCATGGCGATGATCGTTCGCTGCGTAGCCTTGTCCGTATCCAGTGCCTGACGCGGCGTGAATCGGATAGATGCCAGGACCTCCTTCTGGAACTGGCGGCAGGAGCGACGGATCCGGGACGTCGGCGCCACCGACATTTCCGCCACGGCGAGCCCGCGGCGGCGGACGCAACGTCGGGGTGCCCGGATCAGCGCCGTACTTGAGGAGCAGCTTCATCGCAGCGAGGTCAGTCGCATACGCCGCGCGCCAGAATGGCGTCGCGCCGACGAAATCGACGCGCAAGTTGTCACGATTGTACGTGGTGTACCAGAGACTGCGCTTGAGACGCGCATTCGGGTCGGCCTTCGCCTTGAGCAGTGCGTCCATCAACTCGAGGTACGTGAGTTTCTGCTGCAGATGGTACGCCGGCTGCGGCGTACGCGACGTCGGCGCCCACTCTTTGTTGATGACCGCGTAGAGCGGCGTTGCCCCGGCGTCGCTGGCGATATTCGGATCTGCGCCGCGATCAAGCAGCTCTTTAGCGAGGTCGTAGTGCCCATTGATCGTCGCGAGCAGCAACGGGCTCGTCTTATCGGCTGGAGTGACGAGGTTGATGTCTGCCTTCTTTGCATCGAGAATGGCGCGCACGACCTCGGCGTGACCTTCGCGCACGGCGAGGTGCAGCGCTGTGAGCCCCCCTTGCACCCCGACGAGCTGCGTGAAGCCGGGTGAATCTTCGTCACCGCCTGTCTGCGTTCCCTGATAGACCTCTTCCTCCGGTTCAGCACTCACCGCGTTAGGGCTTTTCTCCACGTCGATGCTGGCGCGTACCGCTTTCTGAACGACTTTGGGGTCGGGCTGCCAGGTCGCAATCGTGTCGGCGCCTTGAGCGCGACGCTCCGAACGCAACACCTGGTTGCGTTTCGCTCTCGCCTTCTTGTCTTCTTCCGATCGCGCCATGAGATCCATGACTCTCGCTGGCATGCTCGGATCTGCGCCGCGCTGGAGCAGGACTTTGACCGCGTCAGCGCGCCCGCGCGCGGCTGCGATCATAATGGGGGTCTGACCCCAGGCTGGTTCTTTCGCGTTAGGGTCGGCGCCGTGGTTCAGAAGTTCCGTGATCGCCTGCGAATTACCCGGCAAAGCGGCCAGGTGCAATGACGTGACGCCGGTGGTGGTTGTTGCTTTGGCGTCGGCGCCGGCTTTGAGCAGCGCAGCGACAACCACGCCACTGCCGGCCTGACTGGCGACGTGCAGCGGTGTGTATGCGCCATTGCGCGTGGTGGCCGTTAGGCTCGCTTTCGCGGAGAGGAGGATTTTGGTGAGCTCGAGGTCCCCGTGCTGGGCGGCCCAGTGCAGAGCCGTCATGCCGTCGCCTTGCGGAGCGTTGACGTCAGCCCGTTTCGCGATGAGCGACTTGACGGTGGCGATATCGCGCTTCATCGCCGCGTCCGCGACTGGAGATGAAGGCGCATACGCGCCTAACGTTACGCCTAACAGGGCAGCGAACGCGACTGTTTTCCTAGAAAACATAGGTCCTCTCGAAATTGCATTCGTCAAAAGCGCGCACGCAGATGACGCGGTAACTACGCAGATGACGCTGATACTACGGTTTGTTTTGACCAGTATCTGCGCTATCTGCGTCGTTTCTGCGTTATCTGCGTTCCCGCTTTTCATCTGCGGTCACGATTTATCTCTCAACTGAACAACAACTCACCCGTGCTGTCACCAAACGCCTCGACATCATCAATCCCCAAACGATGCATGAGACCGAGCATCGCATTGGCCATCGGCGTCCCATCCGGCGCTTTGAGATGCAGATTCCCGCTCAGCTTCCCATTCGCGCCGCCTAACACGATCAACGGACAGCGACGGTGGTTGTGCACGTTCCCGTCGGCCATCGGTGAGCCGTAAATGATCATCGTCTTCTCGAGCAGCGTCGAATCGCCTTCGCGGACGCCTTTCAGCCGCTCGATCAGATGCGGCAGCAAGCTGATGTGGTACTTGTTGATCTCGTAGAACTCCTTGACGCGCTTGGGGTTGTTCCCATGGTGCGAGGCCGGATGGAATCCGGTCATCACACCACTCTCCGGATATACGCGCGCCGAGGCGTCACGCCCGGCCTTGAGCGAGAAGACCCGCGTCATATCCGATTCGAACGCGAGCACTTGCAAATCGAACATCAACTTCATGTGCTCCTCGAACGAATCAGGAACGCCAGCCGGCGCGTTAGGCAGGTCCCGCGGCTCGCCGCTGGTGTTGCGCGCTTCGACTTGCTGAATGCGCCGTTCGATCTCGCGGATATTGTCGAGATATTGATCCATACGCCGACGGTCGGCGCTCCCCAGCTCGCGCTTCAGATCGCCAACGCGCTCGGTGATGAAATCCAGAATACTCCCGGTCGTGTTGTTGCGAGCGGCGCGCGCGTCGGGCGTGCCCCCAGCTCCAAACAGCTGATCGAACCCCACCC
>JBFMFA010000366.1:0-4365 GCA_040753195.1 Gemmatimonadota bacterium
GATTGGGCGCGCATACTCGACGTGCACACCCAAGGTGTGGCTGCGGTCGCGCTCGTTGTTGGTGCGGTCGACGGTAATGATTTGACGGTTCAATGGATCCCAGTACTGATCCCCATACGTCACATCGTGTGTGACACCGACTTTCCGGTCGAAGACCAGCGCTTCGAGCGAGTGGCCCTTGCTCCACTCTTTGAGCAGACCGAGTCGCAGGTCGGCGCTGTGTCCGGACTGGCTCACGCGCCGACTTTCAGCGTATCTCAGCGCGGTCCCGTCCATGGTTCCCAGGTCGGACACGAAAGCGCTGGCCGCGATCGTCATCCCGGATCGCGACAGAGTGCGCCCGAGCATGGCGAACGCGTACTGATTGTCGCGCGACGGGGAATCGCTGCCTGTCCGGTCGCCTTCAAAAATGGGGACGACAACGCTGGCACCTGGAGGCGGAGCGTTTGCGATCGACTGAATGGCGACCGCGGCGCCTCCGAATAGCTGTCCTGACCGAGTGAGGACGCCGAGCGGAAAGGTGGTGCCGCTCCCCGCATCGGCAGACACGGTGAAAAACGTCGGCGCGCTGAAGAAGACCGGTTGGAGTAGCCGCGCGCCCGTCGCGGGGTTCACGAAGGGATCGTGCAGGGAGTCCTGGACCGCGATCGATACGCCGCCCATGCCCGCTGTGAGCGCGGGGAAGAAGGAGAACTGGTTGGCGTCGGCGATCGGCAGTGTTCGAACAGCGATCAGCTGCGCGGCGACGCTCGGCGGTGGAAGGACACCAAGGAAAAGGAAAACGCCGGGGCTCAGGGCACGACGGAGCCAAACTCTCGAATTGATCCGCGCCATCTCACACCTCTTTGACTACCGCTCACGTAAACCTCGGCGGCTCTGGGCGCGTCACATTTGGCCGCAACGAATACGAAGTTCTGACAAAAAAAATCCGCTGCGCGGTGGCAGCGGACGATTTATGCGTTAGGCGTTCAGGGTAACGCCGGGCGATAGGTGTCAATGACTGAATGGTCGCGCAGGGACTCGAACCCCGGACCTCTGGTATGTGAGACCAGCGCTCTAACCAGCTGAGCTACGCGACCGGCTAACCAAGGCTCGAACAGTAAACACAACGACGAGCCTGGAGTAGTGAGCTTTGAGCTCGGGCATTCGCGCGGGACAACCCAAGCACCACGTCAGTTCTCAGCTTTCAGCCGTAAGCTGAGAACTGACTTGATGTTTGTGTGTGCGGGCGAATACTCGAACCCAAAGCTCAGTGCTCACAGCTCTTAGTTGAGTGGGCCCTCCAGGGCTCGAACCTGGGACCGTCGGATTATGAGTCCGCTGCTCTAACCGACTGAGCTAAGGGCCCGTGCACTCACAAGGTATCGCCGCGCGACGCGATTCTGAACCCGAACTACATCGTGCCGTGGCTGGCGTGCGCGTCGATGATTTCCTCTGGGGAGACCGTTGCCGCGCCCAATTTCCCGACTTCCACGCCCGCGGCAAAGTTTGCAACTACTGCGGCTTCGTACGCGGTCGCTTTCGCCGCGAGCATGACGGCCAGATACGCGGTCACGGTATCACCCGCGCCCACGACGTCATACACCTCGCGGGCCGTGGTCGGAATGCGCCGCGTCTCACCCGCGGCCGATACCAACAACATCCCGCGCTCACCTAACGTGAGCAATAGGTGCTCCACGCCGAGCTTCTGAAAGGTCTGCGGCAGCGACGCCTCATGGTCGAGATCTACAGCGGCGCCTAACGCGGACTCCAGCTCCCGCCGGTTCGGCTTGAAGATCGTCGCACCACGATACGCAAAGAAATTGCGGTACTTGGGATCAACAACAACAGGGATCTTCCGTTCGCGCGCGCGCGCCACCGCGTGTTCGATCACCCGAGCCGCCAGCAGCCCCTTGTTGTAGTCTTCGAGCACCAACGCATCCGCGCGCTGAATCGTGGCGTCGATACACCGCAGCGCCTCGGCGACTCCTGCCTCATCCAGCTCCGCGTCATCCTCCTCATCGAAGCGGACGACTTGCTGCGAGCGCGCGACGAGCCTGGTCTTCCGCGTCGTAGGACGATCGACAGAGATCAGGCCATCATCGGCGACGCCGAGCCTAACGAGCATCTCCCGCACGGCGCTGCCGGCCGCATCGCGGCCCACCGTGGCCACCATCGTACACCCAGCCCCTGCCGCAACGACGTTCTGCGCCACGTTCGCCGCACCGCCGAGCGCGGAACGGCGCTCGCGTACGCGCACAACAGGAACCGGAGCCTCGGGCGAGATGCGCTCCACGTCCCCCTGGAGATACACGTCCAACATTGCATCGCCCACCACAAGGACATGCGTGGCTCGCGCCGCATTCAACAGCTCGGCGAGCCGCAGTCGTTCAATGAGCGGGGCGGAATGGCCGTCCGTCATGCCGGGGCAACCTAGTCGCATGAGCCAATTGGTCAACGAGTGCAGTTTCACGGGCCTGCGCCGTTAACTTCCTTCGACCTTTGACCTTTGGCCTTTGACCTCACTCCAGCTAGACGTCGTCGCCACACGCGGCAGCATCGTCGAGTCGTACCATCGCGTCCATGCCGCCGTGGTGCACGACAACCTCATAGCGTCGGCTCGCGACGCGACCCTGGTCGCCTCGTGGCGCTCGTGCGCCAAACCGTTTCAACTGCTCCCGTTCCTCGAGGCGGAGGGGCACACGAAGCTGAATTGGGGGGACGATCAACTCGCCCTCGCCTGCGCCTCGCATGGTGGCGAACCCGAACACGTGGCCATCGCCAAAGCGATGCTGGCCGATGTGGGACTGGAGGAAGGGGACCTCGCCTGCGGCGTGCACGAACCGCTGTCGGCGCGCGGCGTCAAGATTTTGCGCGACGGCGGGCTGAGGCCGACGCGCCTGCATAACAACTGTTCAGGGAAACACGCCGCCATGCTCGCGCGCGCCCACCTGGCGGGATGGTCGACGCACGGCTACGAGCGGGAAGGGCATCCCGTGCAGGAAGGATGCCTAACGAGTGTTTCCGAGTGGACCGGAGTGCCGTCAAGCGACATCGATCGCGGGGTGGACGGCTGCGGCGTCGTCGTCTTCAACCTGACGCTCGAGGCGATGGCGGGCGCGTATGCCCGCTTCGCCAAGGCCATCACGCGCGGCGATGCACTTCCACACCGCATCGCTCAGGCGATGACCGCGCGACCCTTTCTCGTGGGTGGCACCGATCGTTTTGACACGGTGTTGATGGAGGAGACTCAAGGTGGCGTGCTCGTGAAGATCGGCGCCGAAGGGGTGCACTGCGCGGCCATCATCGACCAGGGGATCGGCATCGCGGTGAAGGTCGAAGACGGCGCATCCCGGGCCCAATATCCCGCGCTGCTCGAAGTCCTGCGTCGCTACGGCGCGGTGTCTGACCCCCTGCCAGCGCGCCTTGCTGAATTCGCGCGGCCGCGTATCAAAAACACGCGTGGTGAAACGGTCGGCGAGGTGTGTCTGGCGACGCTCGCCACGCCCGCAGTTCGTTAGGCATCTTCGCATCGGAACGTACCAGCACGCAACGATTCGATGTCCTCTGGCGCCACTTCTTCCACTACTGTTCCCGCGCTGACCGCCGAGGTGCGCGCGCTGGTGCGGTTAGCCGGTGCCATCGCCGGTGGCGGCGCGAGCGCGGTGCGTTCCGCGATCGACGACGCTGTGCAACTCGTGCGCCCCACGTGGGTGGAGGAAGTCATACTGCAGTCGTATCTCTTCGCCGGCTTTCCACGCACGCTCAACGCGATGCGCGAGTGGCGTCGCGCGTCGGGTCGCGCGGAGCCTGCCGCCGAAGAACGCACGGAGAGCCCCGCTGAGTTGAAGCGCCGCGGAGAAGCAACGTGTCGCGCCGTCTACGGCACGCACTACGACAAACTCCGGCAGAACATCCGAGCGCTCCACCCCGCACTCGACGCGTGGATGATCACGGAAGGGTACGGGAAGGTGCTTTCGCGAGGTGCACTCGATCTCTTGCTGCGAGAGTTGTGTATCGTCGCAGCTTGCGCGACGTCGGGGCAAGAGCGGCAACTCCGCTCACACCTACTTGGCGCACGCAACGTTGGCGCGAGCGCGGCGCAAATCGAAGGCACGCTCGATGCGATTGCCGACCTGATGACCGACGGTGATGTGCATAGCGCAAAAGCCTTGTGGCAGCGTCTTCAGGTCGTCGCCAGTTGACTTGTCTTGCGACCCTAACTTCTAATCCCTAGGCAGTGTTCTTAGATCAAGTAATCGTTAGGGTCGAAGCCGGCACCGGCGGATCAGGGGCGTCTTCTTTCCGCCGGGAGAAGTTCGTCCCGATGGGCGGTCCCGACGGCGGCGACGGTGGTCGCGGCGGCGATGTCATCGTCCGCGGCGA
>JBFMFA010000367.1:0-4360 GCA_040753195.1 Gemmatimonadota bacterium
GTCACGGTGAAGGGCCCGGCCGAGCGGTGGTATGTAAGCGATGCAGACATCGCGGCGATGCGCGATCTCTGCCGCCCGACATAAGGAAACTTCAGATCATCGTGTCGGATTAATCTTCCGACAGCTCCACCAAGACGCCGGCCGTCGACGAAGGATGAAGGAACGCAATGCGCTTTCCTTCGGCGCCAATGCGCGGCGTTTCGTCAATAAGACGTACTCCCGCCGCGCGACAGCGCGCGAGTGTTTCGTCGATGTTGTCGACGGTGAAGCAAATGTGATGAATACCGGGTCCGCGTTTGTCGATGAACTTTGCGATTGGCGAATCCGCAAGCGCGGGTTCCAGCAATTCGACCAGAGCGCTACCGGTGCTGAAGCCAGCGATGTGCGCGCCGTCCGAATCATCGAGAGGAACTTCGGGTAAACCGAGTACGTCGCGGTAAAATGGAAGTGTGTCGCGCAGTGAACGAACGGCGATACCGATGTGGGCGATGCGAGTGGGCATGTAGTAACTAGTAACGAGTCGCTAGGTAATAGCTACGACCTAGCGACTACGACCTATCCAGACCTATTAGATTCTTCATCGAACAAGCGCGGGACGAAATCCCGAGAGAGGAAATAAGAATGTCGAATGCTGTTGCCGTCACCGACGAGAGCTTCGAAACGGAAATCGAAAAGCATAAAGGGCTCGTCGTTGTGGACTTCTGGGCCGCGTGGTGCGGTCCGTGTCGCGCGATCGGGCCGATACTCGACCAGCTATCGCAGGAATACGCCGGGAAGGCGAAAGTCGCCAAGCTCGACGTCGACGCAAACATGAAGACGGCGACACGATTCAACGTGCGCTCGATCCCGACGATTCTGTTCTTTAAAGACGGCAAGGTGGTGGACACGGTGATCGGCGCGTTTCCGAAGCCGCACTTTGAAGAGCGCTTCAAGAAACACGCTGCCTAACGAAGAATCGTCTTTTGCCCGAAGGCCGGACTCACGTCCGGCCTTCTGCTTATGAGCCCGGCACCAGGCACTCTCTTTGTCGTGAGCACGCCGATCGGGAACCTCGGCGACATGACGTACCGCGCCGTGGACGTGCTGCGCTCGGTGCAACTCATCTGCGCTGAAGACACACGCCACGTGCGCAAGCTGCTGGACCGCTACGAGGTCCGCACGCCGGTGCAGTCGTACTACAAAGACAACGAAGCGCGGATGACACCGAGAATCGTCCAGCGCCTAACTAGTGGCGACCACGTGGCGCTCGTGACGGACGCCGGCACGCCGCTGGTGTCTGACCCCGGCCACCGTCTCGTCGCGGCGGCAATCGCCGCCGGCGCCCCCGTCGTCCCCGTCCCCGGAGCATCCTCGCTCCTCGCCGCCCTTGTCGCCTCCGGCGCGGACACCTCCACCTTTACATTCGTCGGCTTCTTGCCGCGGTCTGGCGCAGAGAGAAACCGAGCGATATCACGGCTCAGCGCGCTGGCCCATACCAGCGTACTTTTCGAGTCACCGGCCCGTCTGGCAGCCACCTTGCAAGATTTGGCTGCAAACGGACTGGCTGAACGGCGAGCGAGTGTTGCGCGCGAGCTGACGAAGCAGCACGAAGAGGTCCGTCGAGGAACGGTGGGAGAGCTGGCGACGTACTACGGCGCTAACCCGGCACGCGGCGAGGTCGTCATCATTCTGGAAGGGGGACTGTCGGTTCCAGTCGTGGACGAGGGGGCCGCAGTGGCGCGGGCTCGTGAGATGAGGTCCGCAGGGGCTACCACGAAGGACATTGTCGCAGTGTTGATCGATGAATTCGGAATGGCGCGCAATCGCGCCTACCGCATAACGCAGGAGGAGGATCGGTGAAGCGAACGTTTGTGGTTGCAATCGCGCTATCAGGCATCGTCGCCATGCTCGGTGCCCGACGCCCGGAACCGCCGCGTCTCGCTATTGCACGCGTGCAATACGAGGGCGGCGGAGACTGGTACGCGAACCCATCGTCGCTTCCCAATCTGCTCAAGGCGATCAACGAGCGAACGACGTTCAAAGTCGAGCCGACCGAGGGCCGTGTGACGCTGAACGACGACCGTTTGTTCGATTTCGCCATGCTTCACGTCACCGGGCACGGAGAGATCAAACTGTCGGACAACGAAATCTCTCGACTACGTGACTACCTATTGCGTGGCGGCTTCCTGCATGTCGACGACAACTACGGACTCGACGAAAGTTTCCGCCGCGAGATCGCCAAGGTCTTCCCGGATCGGCCGCTGGTGGACGTCCCGCTGACGCACCCGATCTACCATATCGTGTATGACTTTCCGCAGGGGCTGCCCAAGATCCATGAACACGACAACGCCCCGGCGCGAGGGTATGGCATATTCATCGGCGATCGGCTTGCCATCTTCTACAGCTATTCCGCCGACCTGGGCAATGGCTGGGAGGATGTGGGCACGTATCCCGAAGATCCGCCCGAGCTTCATGAACAGGCGCTGCGCATGGGGATCAACCTCTTTGCGTACGCCATAACGAGCAGGCCCGCCATATGACGCTGCGAGCACTAGTCGAACGGGAACGACGCGGAGTCGTCCGCTGGATCGCCGCCGCCGGTGTCACGGCGGCGGTTTGCGTTGCCGCCACCCTGCTGGCGTTAGGGACGCTGCTGCTCGCCGATGCGCGCTGGCTGCAGCTCCCGCGCATTACGCCCTGGCTCGTATGGTTGGCCGTCATCGCGCTCGTGGCCGCGGCGATGTGGTACATGCGTCGGCGTTATGCGCGCGTGACGACGCCGCTCGGCGTGGCGCGTGCGGTGGAGCGCGAGCGCGCGTTGCGCGATGGTTCGGTACGAACCGCTCTGGAAGTAGGTGAAGCCTCCTCGCTCGGCAGACTCGGGGCGGCCATCGTGGCCGCACGGCTCGAAGGGTTTGAGGCACCGGTTCTCGTCCCGAATCTGCGCCGCTCGCTGCGGCGTGTCGCGTTAGGCGGGGCCGGGCTCGTTGTCCTGTCGCTGGTGGTTCTCGGAGCGGCTGCGTCGCGCTCGAGCGACGGCTGGGCGGCTGTCGTGCACCCGGTGAAGGCGTGGAAGGGAACCTTGTTAGGCGAGCTGGCGATCGAGGATGCGCCGACGGTCGTTGAACGCGGCGATCTCGTGACGCTGAACGTGTCCGCCCCGGGTCGGCCGTCCGTAACCGTGGTCCAGCGCGCCACCGGCAACTCCTGGCGCGAAACCCCGCTGACCCTCGACTCAGGGAGAGCGCCGCTACGCATCGGCCCGGTAGACGCCGATGTCGCCGTCGCGATTACCGACGGTCGTGCCTGGAGCGATACCGTGCACATTCGCGTCGCCGACCGTCCGTTTCTGGGTGACGTGTCGATGCGCGCCATTTTCCCCGCGTATCTCGATCGACGTGAAGAAGCGCTTCCTGCCGGAGAGCCGGCGCGTATTCCGCGCGGCACGGTGCTCGCGCTGGATGGGGCGTCGTCCACAGAATTGACGTCGGTGCGGCTCGTCGGTGACGGGACGACGATCGACCTCATGCCTAACGGTCGCAAGTTCTCTGGACGGATCACGGCCACCACGAGTGGCCGCCTAACGTGGGACGCGGTCGGCAAATCGGGAAAAATCGCAGACGTTCCGGGGCCGCTCGAGATCGAAGTGCTGCCCGATTCACTCCCGACCATCGACATCCTCGCACCTGGTCGCGACACGCTTGTCGTAGAAGGCGACTCCGTCGGTGTCGCGGTGCTCGCGACTGACGACCACGCGCTGGCCAATGTGGCTTTGCGCGTGACCGTGGTGTCCGCATCAGGCGACGAAGGCGGAAGTAACGTTAGGCAGCTTTCATCGCAGCGCATTCAGCAGTGGGCCGGCGAGACGATGGTGAGTACGCGCGGCGTGTCGCCGGGCACTACGCTGAAGCTCGTCGCGGTCGCCACGGATGCGTCGCCCTGGAAGCAAACGGCGTTGAGCCGCGAAGTGCTCGTGCGTGTGCCAACGCTCAGCGAAATGCGTGACGCGGCGCGCGCCGTCGCGGATTCGACCGTCGCGAAAGCCAATTCTGCAACGAACGCGCAAAAAGCGCTGGAAAAACGCACGGCCGATGCCGCTCGTCGGCAGCAGCGACAGCAACAGCAAGGCAATTCCAAGGACAACCTCTCCTACGAAAACGCCGAGCAGGCGAAGAACGTCGCCAAGGATCAGCGCGAAATCGCTGACCGCGTCGACCAGCTGCAGCGCACGGCGCGCGAACTCGAACGTCAATTGAAGCAAGCCGGTGCACTCGATAGCGGACTCGCAGCGCGTCTCCGCGAAACGCAAGAACTGCTCAAACAGGCCCTAACGCCTGAGCTTCAGGAGCAGCTACGCAAGCTCGAGGAATCGGCGCAGCAG
>JBFMFA010000368.1:0-4353 GCA_040753195.1 Gemmatimonadota bacterium
GGCGAGGCGGGCAAAGGTCCACGCCGCGCTGCAGCGACCGCAACGAAGCACGCGGCTCTCTTTGCGCAACTCGGCAAGCGACGGCAGCGCGCCACACGCGGGGCAGCTCCCACGTTCCCAGCGAGTCTCGTCGATCACGCCGCGAACGGCGGCGTATGCGGAGCGCAGTGCGGGACGCACGGCGTAGTCCGCGTACGTCATGGTCTCCTCGGTCAGCTGAGGGACAAACTCATGCAGCGTCCCACCTAACGCGGCCTCCACGATGGCTTGATGATTCGGGGCCGCGGCGTCGATGCCGCCACCCAACGTCCGCACGTTACGCACGAGCGCCGGCCAGTCAATGAGCGGCTCCCCAACCAACGCGGCGATGCCTTCGGCCAGCCTAACGCGGACGGCCGCGATGTCGGGCACTCCGGCCGGGAGACGAGTCTGAATGCGCAGCGAGGCGTCGGCGAGGGCGCGCAGGCGCTTGACAGCCGCTTCGTACGTCATCGCTTCGCCGGTGGCGGCGCGAAGCGATCGACCGGGGCGGGGGCGCGTCCCGGCATCATGGTGGTGTCGGCGGGCTGCGGATCGGCGAGCGCCTGCCGCGTAACACGCTTGTTGCCGATGTCGGCTCCGGCAGATCCGTCACGCGCGCGCGATGCTTCGGGAGAGCAGCCCAGCATCGTCACGATGATGGCGATTCTCACAAGCGCCATAACGTGACATTGGGCCATTGGGGAGCCATGATGACGACGAAGCGCAACAGCAGCGCCCCAGCGAGCACACACGTGACGCCTAACAAAGGACGGCTGGCCAGCTGGCGCGAACGCGCAAACGGCAGTAGGAGGGGCAAGATGAGGCCGATGCCAACCACCCCAATCCAAAAGACAACGCCAAACCCTCCGGTGATGAGCGGGCGAGCGACTCCGCCGAGCGCGATGAGCATAACGGCAATCGCGACCAGCTCGAGCACAATGACGTAGCGATCAGCCAGCTCGAGCTTGCTGATGGCCGTCGCCGAATCACTGGCCTTTCGCCGTCGCAGGACCACGATCAGAAGCGCGTACGCGGTGGAGGTTGCCGAGAGCAGGAATACGACGCCTAACAACTGTGCGTGATGCCATAACGCGACGTTCGTGCCGACGAGTAGCACGCCGGTATACCCACCGAAGAAGAGCGCGAAGAAAAGACCCACGAGCGTAAACGCGAGCCGCACGGGTTTGGGGCGCGCGCGCGACCATTCCACCGCCCGCATCGCGAACGCTGACGTTATGCGGCCACTGTCGACGAGCGCAGCGACGAATGCGGCTGCGGCAAATGCGGCAAAGATGGCGAGCGCCCAGGAGCCCAATGACATCGGCGCCCAATACTTCAGCACCGGGACGGGCACGCGTTCCGACTGGATCAGCATGTGCCAAAACCGCAGCGGCTTGCCGAGGTCGATGGTCAACAAGAAACCGCACGCGAGCACGAGCGGAAACACGGTGCGGTACGCGAAACGCGTGATCGGACGATCGCGCGGGTCACCAGCGAGCGCGGCAAGGGTCCCGACGAAATACAACCCAGAGGCGAGACCGCCGATGAAAAAATACAGAATGATGTACCAACCCCAGTGCGGCGCGTTAGGCATCCGACGACTCCGGCGGCGACGCTTCCGCAGCCGCGACGTCGTCCATGCGGTGCTGGCGGAACGCGATCGCACCAGTGGCGGCGACCGCAGCGGCCGCGAGCGCGGTCAGGGCGAACCCTTCGGCGACATTTTCCGACGCCATCTGCGGATTGGCGGGCAAACCGTACACATGCGGTTCGTCGACGAGAACATAGAACGCGTTCAAACCGCCGAGGATATCCGACTTCCCGTAGACGTACGCGTTGATGCCTTGCGCTTGCAGGTCGGCGACGCGCCTGTCGGCGTACGTCATCAGCTCGTCGACGTCGCCAAAGCGTATGGAGTCCGTGGGACAGGCCTGAGCACAGGCTGGTTCCTGACCGTGCTGAAGGCGGTCGTAGCATAACGTGCACTTATGCGCCCTGCCGTCCGCGCCCATATCCACGACGCCGAAGGGGCAGGCGCTCACACAGGCGCGGCAGCCGTTGCAGACGTCCTGCTGAATGAAGACGGAATCGAACTCCGTGCGGATGATGGCACCCGTGGGACAGACCTCGAGACACGGCGCGCGCACACAATGTTTGCACACGTCCGACATCATCAGCCAGCGCGATCCTTTGAGATGGCCGTCCTGCTGGCGATCGTCCGGAAACTGTTCGATGAACTTGACGTGGCGCCAGTTGAGAGCCGTTAGGCGCCCGGTGTTGTCATAGGAGTCGCCCGTGAGCTCGCGATGGCCGCCTTCTTCGGCCGGCAGGTTGTTCCACTGATGGCACGCCACCTGACAGGCTTTGCAGCCGATGCAGACGGTGGTGTCGGTATAGAAGCCTTTGGCCATAAGGCAAGGTCAAAGGTCAAAGGCCAAAGGAAGTTCAAAGCACGCTCGCTTTGACCTTTGACCTTCGGCCCTTGACCTGTTGTTAGGCATGATACACTCCCTCCGGCTGATCCAGCGGCGTGTATACGATCAGGTCGTCCACGCTCGTTGCGCGCGCCATCTCGATCCCTGCATCGATCTGCGCTTCGGCGGCTTGACGCTCGCGACGGCCGACGTGCGGGGCCGGCGCGTCGGAGAGGCGCTGCCTAACGGCCACTGCGCGACGGCCCGGCTGCACCTGACACATGAACGCTTTGGACTCGTGGATCGACACGTTCGGATCCGCGATGAGCGCTGAAATCGTGTTGACGACGTCGCCGGTGACGATGCCGCGGTATCCCCAGTGCCACGGCATGCCTACCTGGTGTACACGACGCCCCTGGATGTCGAAGGGTCGCAAGCGTTTCGTCACCAGGGCTTTGCACTCGATCGCACCGCGCGGCGTCGATACGGTGACCCAACCTGCATTCTCGATGCCGCGTTCGCTGGCGAGCTCCGGTGAAATCTCCACGAACAGCTCCGGCTGCAGCTCGGCGAGCCACGGCACCCAGCGGCTCATCACGCCCGTTAGGTGGTGCTCCGTTAGGCGGTATGTCGAGATGACGATCGGAAAATCGGGATCGCCGGGGTCGATGTATTTGTTGCCGACGACGTTGAATGTCTTGGCGACGGGGTTCTGACGCTGCGCGTATAGCGGATTCGCGATGGGCCCTTCCCATGGCTCGTAGTGCGTAGGCAGCGGACCGTCGGTCAGGCCGCTTGGTGCAAAAAGCCAGGCCTTTCCATCCGGCTTCATGATGAAGGGGGCGTCGCCGCCATGCGCGTCGACGCCACCGCGGCTCCATACGCCCTGCGCGTTAGGCGGCTTGGTGGCGGGGAAGTCGGGAACGTCGAAGCCGGTCCATTTCTTTTGCGCCTCGTCCCACCACACGTATTTCTTTCGTTCCGACCAGGGTTGACCGGACGGGTCGGCGCTGGCGCGGTTGTAGAGGATGTGGCGGTTGGCCGGCCACGCGAAGCCCCAGCCTGGTGAGACCCAGTCGTCGGAGACGCGCGCAGCGGCCCGGTTGACGCCTTCGGCTGGGTAGACGCCGGTGTAGATCCAGGCGCCTGAGGCTGTGCTGCCGTCGTCTTTGAGGTCGGCGAATGAGGCGACGGGGACGCGCGTGGCGACCTTGTAGCCGTTGATCTCTTTGAGGATGGAGATCGGGCGCGCCTCGCCGTGTTCGTCTTCCTCGAAGTCCCACGTGAGCGCAAGAAATGGATCGACCGGGGGCGCGTTCGTTTGGTTAGGTGGATTTGCGGGTTCGGCGCCATTTTCCCGGCGGGGGGGCCCCCCCGCCGCAGAAGGGAAGGCCGCGTACAAACGCTTCAGACGCTTCGCCAACTGGTGCGTGAACCAGATATCACTACGGCAATCGGCCGGCGGCAACACCGCGCGCTCATGCCATTGTACCAGGCGCTGCGTGTTCGTAAACGACCCGTCCATCTCAGGCACCGTTGCCGCCGGCAGGAAGAAGACCTCGGTCTGAATGTCGTTAGGTGCCGTCACGTCAGGCGCGCGCCAGAACTCCGCCGTCTCCGTCAAAAACAGGTCCCGTACCACCAGCCAGTCGAGCCTCGCCAAGCCGGCCCGCTGATACACGGCGTTCTGCCCTCCCACGGCCGGATTCTGGCCTAACGCCATGAATCCCTTGATGACGCCTTCGTGCATCGCCGTGAACATCGGCATGTGCGAATGGTCACCGACGTTCTTCGGCAAAAACTGATACCCCCACTCATTGTCTGGCGTCGCCGCCTCGCCGTACCACGCCTTCAAAAACGAGACCGTATACTTGTGTCCGTTCGCCCACCACCCCGTCGTCGGCATCTCGCGCGCGAG
>JBFMFA010000369.1:0-4341 GCA_040753195.1 Gemmatimonadota bacterium
CTCCGATTCTGTGTCTGTCGCGTTGCGACGGGACCCTGAATCGACTAGGTTTCACCCTGTCCTTTCGGGGGCGACCTGGCTTCGACGGGGACAGTGAAGCTGCTGTTGCGTGCTCAGGTCCTGAGTCCTGGTTAAACACTCGGGAAAATCACAATCGCCAACACTGAACTGGCGCTCGCAGCGTAACGCGTAAGCGTTATGCTCGTGCCCGCTGAGGAAGCCCGCCCGAGGCGGCCCTGCGGGTATCGCAATATCGGGATAGTCCGGCGTCACGCCTTCGGGCGTCGGGCGAAATCTTAGAGGGCTTGTTCGACGATGGGCCGCTCGCTGGCCAGTTGTCGGAGACCTCAATCAGCGAGATACGCACGTAGAGATGGTGGTCGATCTTTTCTCGGACCGGGGTTCAACTCCCCGCGCCTCCACTGCAACGCCCCGCGCGCGAGCCGGGGCGTTTCGTTTGGCCGCCACGTGTGGAAGGAATACCCTTGTGATTGCTCCGCACCGGGAGCAGCGGCCAAACGTCTGGTCGCTCGTTCGGCGGTCACAGCCGCGCGATCATCTCATCGAGCGTCGTGATGTGGCGCATGCGGGCCGGAATCACAGACTCGCGGACAAACGTGACGGTCTCTGCATTGAGGTTGTCGAGAGCGCTGTGGTACGCCTCGAGCCCCTGTTCTTCACCATCCTTCAGTGCCTTGAGCGCAGCGGCCTCGACAAAAACATGGCCCGGTCCGGAGACACTTCTGACAAACGGTGGCCAGACTGTGGTCGCTTCGTCCGGAGTGCCGCCAAACTGTACAATGACCTCCCGGATGTGCTTGACGGTCGCATCATGTTCGCGGGCGATGCTGCGCAGGCGTTCGGCGTCAGCTGATCGGGATGCTGTAACTTGCGGAATCGCAAGGCCATAGGTGTTCGCCGCGGAAATCTCGCCACGAAGCAGAGAGTTCAACGTGCGAACGGTTTTGGCGGCTTCTACATGCTCAGTCGTCACGTGGTGGGCACCGGGGGGAAAGGATCGCGCTGTGGCGGCCGCAAAAGCCGTTCCTATCGGCACGGTTTCCCGCTACATGATTTGCCGGAGGATGAACGCCTAACGAGCCGTTCTGCGGAGCCTAGCGCGTCCATACGGCGATACGCTTAGGGCCGCTCCCTCGCTCGAATTGAATGTTCTTGAGCACCTTACGAGTCGCGATGTCGATCGCGGCTACGGCATCCGAGAACCAGAGACTCACGAAGAGGACCTTGCCGTCGTCGCGCAGCGCGAACCAGTGTGGAAAATGGCCGGTCCGGATCTGCGCGACTTCTTTCATGTCAGAGAGGCGCACTATGCGTATCAGGTCGTGAATGTCATCCGTCACCCAGATCTCCTTCCCGTCAGGCGTCAGCTGCAGCGCGTGCGTCCACGTTTCCTTGAAGGGCTCCGGAACACCTTCTGGGAGCGTGCCTAACTCCACGCGGCGGATGACCTTCTGGGTCGCGATGTCGAGCACCTCGAAGCCGATCAACTTCGAAAGTGCCACGTACATGCGTTTCCCATCGTGACTCGGCTCCATGGGCCTAACGCCGGCCTTCATGGGGATATTCGTCACCACGGTCTGTGTCGCTGGGTCGATTACGGTAATCGCGCCACCGTACTGCGCGCCAACGTACACCCGCTTGCCGTCCCCGGAGGTATAGGCGTCATGCGGCCCAGCGGGCGAGTCGAGCTTCTTGATCAGCCGCAACGGGTCCAGTTGCACGACGGCAATCTTGTTTTCGCCGCGTACGGGGATGTAGATGAAGCGCTCGTCTCGCGTAAGCGTGTGCTGATTCAGATCGTTGCCCACCGGAAGCGTCGCTGCAACGGTCCAACGCCTAACGTCGACGACCTGCAAGTTGCCGGTCTTGTCGCTGGCCAGATACACCTTGGAGCCATCGCGCGAGACGGCGAGTCCGTGCGGCTTGGCATCGACTTTCAACCGCCGCACCTCGCGAAACGTGTACGGGTCCACTTCCACCAGTTGATCGCTATCGCCGAGCGTGACCCACAACTTGGCGCCGCTGTTTTGCGCCGCTGCGGTTGCCAGCGGGGTCAGGAAGAACGCGACGATAAACGCCGTGCGAACGCGCATGAAGTCTCCGATGGTGACGAGGGGGCGCCGGGCATGCATTATAGGACCTCCTGAGCGCATTGTCAGTCCGCGTCGAGTCGCCGGCGGCTACCTCAAGTAAGTGCTGAGCTCACTCGCGCCGTGCATGTCCTGGAGCCGGCGGCGCTTGCCGGAGGTGCCTAACGTGCCAGCGACATCGAGCGCGGCCTGCGCAGCGGCCAGACGCGCCACCGGAACGCGGTACGGCGAACACGAAACGTAGTCCAGACCGATCGCATGGCAGAACGCGATCGACCGAGGATCGCCGCCGTGTTCGCCGCAGATGCCGGCCTTGAGGCCAGGACGCGACGCGCGGCCGTTCTCGACCGCGTAGCGCACCAGCTTCCCGACGCCCGCGGTGTCGAGCGTCTGGAAGGGGTCGTCCGGCACGAGTCCGCGCTCGACGTACCCCGGAAGGAAGCGCCCGGCGTCGTCGCGGCTCATGCCTAACGTAGTTTGCGTCAAGTCATTCGTGCCGAAAGAGAAGAACTCCGCGTTGTGTGCGATTTCGTCCGCGGTGAGCGCGGCGCGCGGCAGCTCGATCATCGTGCCGATCGTGTATGGCACCCGTTCGCCCATCGCACCTAACACCATCTCCGCGACGGCTTCGAGAATCGTGCGCTGATGCTGCAGTTCCTTGGCTGTCGCCACGAGCGGGACCATGATCTCGGGGTACACGTCGACGCCGCGCCGCGCGGCGCGCACCGCGGCTTCGAAGATCGCGCGTCCCTGCATCTCGGTGATCTCGGGGTACGTGATCCCGAGCCTGCAACCGCGGTGGCCGAGCATCGGATTCGTCTCACGCAGCGACTCCACGATGTGCATCAGCTCCTGGCGTGACAGACCGAGTGTCCGCGCGAGGAGCTTGGTTTCTTCGCCGCCGTGTGGCAGGAATTCGTGCAACGGCGGATCCAGGAGACGGATCGTCACCGGGAACCCATTCATGGCGTCGAAGATCCCCTCGAAGTCAGCGCGTTGCATCGGCAGGAGCTTGTCCAGCGCACGGCGCCGTCCCGCCTCGTCCCGCGCGACGATCATCTCGCGCATGGCCGTGATGCGATCGCCTTCGAAGAACATGTGCTCGGTGCGACAGAGCCCGATCCCCTCGGCGCCGAACGACCTGGCGACACGCGCGTCTTTTGGTGTGTCTGCGTTCGCGCGGACCTTCAGGCGCCGCACGTCGTCGGCCCAGCCTAACAAGCGCGAAAAGGAGCGGTACACCGGCGCGTCATCGGCTCGCATGGCGCCGTTCGTGACACGCACCACCTCGCTCGGTACCGTCGGCAGTTTTCCCTCGAACACGCGGCCGCTGGCGCCGTCGAGCGTGATCCATTGTCCTTCGTCAACGATCTTGCCGTCGACGGCGAACTGTCGCTTCTCGGCGTCGACGACGATGTCTTTGCAGCCGACGACGGCGCATTTCCCCATGCCGCGTGCGACGACGGCCGCGTGGCTCGTCATCCCGCCTCGCGCCGTGAGCACAGCCCGCGCCGCCACGATGCCATGAAAATCGTCCGGTGTGGTTTCGTCGCGCACGAGGATCACCCCCTCACCGGTGGCCGCTCGTTGCTCCGCGACGTCAGGGTCGAACACGGCGACGCCACTGGCAGCCCCCGGGCTCGCGGGAAGCCCGACCGCGATCGGCGTCGAACGTACGGCCGGGTCGATGACCGGATGCAGGAGTTGATCGAGCTGCTGCGGATGCACACGCCGCAGCGCATCGTTAGGCGTGATCAGGCCTTCGTCGACCATGGCGTGCGCGATGCGCGCGGCCGCCGCGGCGGAGCGTTTGCCCGTGCGCGTCTGGAGCAAATACAAGGTGCCGCGCTCGACGGTGAACTCGAGGTCCTGCATCTCGCAGTAGTGGCGCTCGAGCCGCTCCTGGACGCCGAGCAACTCGCGATAAGCGCCCGGCAGACGCGTCTCCATTTCCTCGATCGCCAGCGGCGTACGGATGCCGGCGACGACGTCCTCCCCTTGCGCGTTGACGAGAAACTCGCCGTAAAAGCGCTTGTCGCCGGTCGAGGGATCGCGCGTGAAGGCGACGCCGGTGCCTGAATCATCCCCCATGTTGCCGAACACCATCGCCATGATGTTCACCGCCGTACCTAACGTCTCAGAAATGCCGTGCACGCGGCGGTAGTCGACCGCTTTCTTGAGCGTCCAGGAGTGCCACACCGCTTCGATCGCGCCCCACAGTTGCGCCTCC
>JBFMFA010000370.1:0-4341 GCA_040753195.1 Gemmatimonadota bacterium
CGGCCGGGGTTTCACGGCGGACGATCGCGGCACAGCCGCACCGGTGGTTGTGGTGAACCAGAGCATGGCCGAGCGCTTGTGGCCGGGGGAGGATCCGTTAGGCAGGCAGTTCCGCGTCGGTGAATCGCGCAACCCGTACATGACCGTTGTTGGCGTCGCCGAGAACATGCGTGGGAGCAACATCCTCAACGCCGGCGAAAATTGGTATTACCTCGCGTGGGAGCAGTATCGAACGATCTTTGGCGGGGACATGTACGGCGTTCTGGTCCGTGTGAACGGACGTTCCGAGGAGTATGTCGACGCGTTGCGCCGCCGGCTGCAGGCGGAGATGCCCGGTTCCGCCTTTGTGCGCGCGGCACCGCTGAGCGCCTTGGTCTCGCCGCGGCAACGAGCGTGGGAATTCGGGGCTACGATGTTCGTGGCGTTCGGCGCGCTCGCGTTAGGGCTCGCCGCGATCGGGCTGTACAGCGTCATCGCGTACGCCGTGGCGCAGCGGAGCCACGAGCTGGGCGTGCGCATGGCGTTAGGCGCGAGCACCGGCAACGTCATGGGGATTGTCATGCGGCACGGCCTGGCGTTTGCCGTGGCCGGCATCGTGATCGGAGGTGTGGTCGCGTGGTCCGCCGGGAAGTTCGTCGAACCTCTGCTCTTCGAGCAGAAGGCACGCGATCCACTGGTCTTCTCGGTGGTTGGCGCCGTGTTGTTGGCCGCGGCGCTTGCGGCGACGCTGGGTCCGGCGTGGCGCGCGATGAAGGTGGATCCAACCGTGGCCCTGAGATCAGACTAGCTGCCTAACGAGTTCGGCTGCGGAGCGATGACGCCCCTGTACGGATGGGGCCGTCAGACTGCTGACCTCCTAATACAAATCCGTTACACAGCACGGGTAGGGCAGGACGCCGCCGGCGGATTGCCGATTTCGCATCACGGCTGTTTGTTGGCGCATTCGACAACTGCCACGCCAGGAGCTGCACATGAACCAGCACACAGGGCCGGACACCATCGTACTCATTCACGGACTATGGATGACACCGCGCAGTTGGGAGCAGTGGGTTCCCTACTATGAGAAGCGTGGCTATCGCGTGCTCACGCCGGGATATCCTGGCTTCGAAATCGAAGTCGAAGCGCTGCGGGAGAACCCAGACGTGATCGCCAAGCTCGCCGTGCCGGAGGTTGTCGCCCACCTTGAGCGGGTGATCACCGAGTTGGATAGGCCACCGATCATCATGGGCCACTCGTTTGGCGGGACGCTCACCCAGTTGCTGCTCGCGCGCGGCCGCGGTGCGGCGGCGGTCGCGATCAATTCAGCGCCGACGGAGGGTGTGCTCGTGAATCCTCCGTCGCAGCTCAAGTCACTCTTTCCGATCCTCAAAAACCCTCTGAATCACCATAAGGCGATCGGCTTTACGCCTGACGAGTTTCACTATGCGTTCACGAACACGCTGAGCAAGGATGAGTCAGACAAAGTGTACGCGCGCTACCATATCCCCGCGCCGGCGAAATGGATCTGGGCGTTCGGAGTTTTCGCGAACATAACGCCGGGCCATCAGGACACGTGGGTGGACTACAACAAGCCGGATCGCGCGCCGTTGTTGTTCATCGCAGGTGGCGCGGATCACATCATGCCGGCGTCGGTGAATCGCTCCAACGCCAAGCACTACAAATCCGACGCCATCACGGAAGTTCACGAATTCGCGGACCGGTCGCACTGGACGTGCGGCGAGCCCGGATGGGAGCAGGTGGCCGACGATGCGCTAGCCTGGGCAGAACGTCACGCAACTTCTCCCGTGGTCGCGGCGCGCAGCTGAAGCCGGCAGCGGAGCCCGTCTGCCGTTAGGCGGGCTCCGCTGAGTGGTCTTTACCTGGCCGCCGGCGGCGCAATCACGCACCCCTGCTTGACTCGTGTTGTGATCGTCCCAAAAGCCGTGGAGTCTGTGAGCGGGTTGGCCCGCATGGCGAGGAAGCTCGCTTCGTAACCGTCCGCCAGCTGGCCGATGCGGCGCCGCGGAAACATGCTTTGCGCCGTTGCTGAGGTCCACATGTCGAGCAAGGCGCGATTGTCCCACAGACCGAGCTGACGCTGTGCCGCGTGTTCCACGCTGCTCGTGAGACCGAACCGATCCGACCCGGCGACGATGCGCACGCCGTGGCGCATGAGGGTCTCGAGGTTGCGCCTAACGACGTCACGCCGGCGGGCCACGACCGTCGCGGAATCGGCGCTCCCTTGCACCAGCCAGATCCAGGAAACGGTGGGGACAACGACGACGCCGCGCGACCCGGCCTTGCGCGCCGTGGCGTCGCTGATCGCGAAGCGCGCAGGATCCGCGTCGAGCGCCATACCGTAGCCAGGGACGTGCGCAAAGAGATCGACCCCGGCATCGACAGCGACCTCGAAATCCTTCGCGGTTTCAACGTGTGCGGCGACGCGCAGCCCCGCCGTATGCGCGCGCCTGACGAGTTCGGGAACCAGCGACGGTTTCAGTCCGTGACCGGATTGCAGCGTCGAGTCAGCGGGTGGTGGCGCGGCAGTCTCCGACGCGTCGAGCAGGAAGATCTTCATGAGGTCCGGCCGCCCCGCGAGGATGTCCGGCCACTTGGCCGCAATATCGGCGAGACTATCGACGAACCAGTACACATCCTTTTCGCCGAGGCGGCTTTGCCAGATGTCCGCCGCACGCGCGCGCCACTGATGGAATTGAAAAAGTCCTAACGAGCGTGGTTCGTACGCGAGGAAAGGATGGCTGCGTGTGCCGGTGATGCCGCCGTTTGCGTACAGCACGTCGAGTGTACACGGACGATTGAAGCGACCGCGCACCTGATCCGCGTTGCTGCGCCGATTGGTGAGAACCTGAACGTAGAACGTCCCCTCGCGCAAATACGTGTCGATCACCGCATCGATCCCGCGGGGCCCATCGAGGTTGTGCGTGTGTGCGTCGGCGAAGGGTGGAACGACGAATGCGCCCGCCAGGTCAATGGTACTGTCAATCCGTGCGGGAGCGGTGGATCGAAGCACGCCATTGATCGAATAGAACGTGCGCGGTGTAAAGCCTGCTCGGGTCAGCCAGTTGCCGTTGACGAACGCGTACGACGGGCCGGCCGCATAACGCGGCCCCAGCTCCTCCGTTGCGGCATGCCGACTCGCGCTCGCGCGGGCGCACTGCGTGAGGGCGAGCGCCAGGGCCGAACCGGTAATCACGCGGATAGGCGCAGCTGCGATCGTTCGCATCAGGGTCCGATTGAGCATCTGCTCACGTCTGACACTGCGGCCGCAACGACGGTTGCGCACGCCCGCGGCCGCTGTCAGGCCATCCCGGAGGTGGCTCAGTGACAAGTCTGACAGAACACCCGCCCGTCAGGCACTACGATCAGGCAAGAGGAAGGACGTTAGGCACGTTTGACCGTATTCAGGAGGCAGGTATGCGCACGCGACTGGGTATTCCGGGCAGGAGCGCACTAGCGGTCGTGATCCTGTTGCCGTTCGCGACGCTGCCAGCCCTCGCGCAGCATCATGGTGGCGCCGGCGCTGGTTCGATGCGTGGCATGGGCCAGATGATGGGTATGCGGCACGATTCGACCGATCGTGCTCATATGGCAGTTATCCACGAGCTGGTGATGAATCACCAGCGGATCAATCGTTCGGTGACCAATCTCCCCAGCGGCATCCGCACTGTAACCGAATCGGACGATTCGCTGCTGGCCGCACGCATCAAGGAGCATGTGGTAACCATGTACGCGCGCATCGAATCGGGGAAAGATCCTGGTTGGCCGATGGAGAGCGAAGCGCTCAAGACCCTATACGCGAACAAGGCGCTGATTCGGACGCAGATCGATTCGACGCCGAAGGGTATCGTGATCACGCAGACGTCGGGCGACACGGCGACGGTGAGTGCGTTACAGAAGCACGCGACGGAAGTGACGGCGCTTGTGACGGGTGGACGCTCGGCAATGCATGCGGCGATGATGCAGCGCCGCGGCGGGATGATGATGATGCACGGAACACACGCGCATCCGGACAGCGCCGCGGGGCGGCGTCCCGATCCGCCGGGGCACGCGGGGCATCGTCCGCCGCGTTAGGCGCCCCAGGCGCAGGCGCGACGTCGACTCCTTGAACTGCGACTGTCGTTCGTAGGGCGCTCCTGTTGATTTCCGACAGAAGCGCCGCTACGCTTCTGTCTAGTTCCGACAGGAAGCGGCATGACCGACAGCGCGCCCTCCGACGTCCTGCGTGGCACGTTGGATCTACTCATTCTCAAGACGGTGAATCTCGAGCCGATGCACGGCTGGGGAATCAGTCAGCGCATTCAGGAGCATTCGCGCAGCGTCCTGGACGTCACGCAGGGGTCG
>JBFMFA010000371.1:0-4324 GCA_040753195.1 Gemmatimonadota bacterium
TGCCGTCGCCTTGAACGGAACGTCGGCGTCCACGCAGGCGCGCATGAAACGCGCAACGGCCTCCGCCGCCGGTATCGCTGAAGGTATCACGCCACCGGTGCGGATCTTTGCGCGCGCGCCTAACGTGCGTACCGCACGAAGAAGCGGCCCGAGTTCTGCGTCAGGGGAGAACTCCACGTAGAGCTCCGGAGCCAGCGCCGTCATCCATTCGAGCGCCTGGACCTCGGCCGGTGACGATGCCTTCGCCTCAATGGCCTCCACGCGCAGGACATCCACATCGCCGCTCACGTCTCGACCATGTGGCCCATTATTGCGCGTCACGAGTATCGAGATTGGCCACTGTCCGCGGGCGTTAGCGAAGGAGCGTCGCGCGGCGACGAATGCTCCGAGTTGGTCCATGCCGACGACGAAGCGGCCGAGCGCCCACGCATCCAGGCTGGCCCGCTGCTTCGCATACTCTTGAACGGCGGCGTCCATCGACAGCGCCGCCGGCGGGTACAACCCCGCGTAGTCGATCGCGTGCGCGAGCAACGCGCGCAGCGCCTTATGCTCTGACGTTTGCCGCCGTGTGACGGGCACCGTTAGGTGCGCCGCGCCGTCTTGCGCTTCTTCGTGGCGTGGCGCGACGCCGAGTGATGCTCTTTCGTTGGCTTCTTGTCTGCCGGAGCGAGGATTGTGCCGCGACAATTCGGCGCTCCGCAACGGCACACATACAGCTTTTCGTCTTCTTCAGTCGTATCCGCGTCGCGCTCGTAGCCATAGTCATAGCTCAACTCTTCGCCGGGGCGAATGCGACGAATGGCCTCGATGTAGATATGGCCGTCGACGATCACGGCTTCGCAGTTCGGATCGCAAGAGTGGTTGATGAAGCGCGCGTCGTTGCCATCGACCGCCGCGTCCACGCACACGCGACTGTTGAGAGTGAACAGAAATGTGTGATGCCGCTTCATCTTTCCGTCATCGTAGCGGCTGTCAGCTTCCTTCCAGGAGATGCGTTCGCCCGTGTATTCGATGACGCGATCGCCGCGCTGGATGGTCCGCGTGGCAAACGCACCGCGCCCCTGAATGCCCGACTTCCTGATTTCGAACGGTTGCCCGTTCGGTGAGTTTCCGTTGCGCATGGACCTAACGGGCCGCGAGTGCTGACGCGACGCGCTTGCCGAATCGCTCGGCGAGCAGCTGGCCTCGCTTGGTATTCGTCGATACCCACTCGGTGTTCTGGAAAGCGAGCGGATTCACCTCGCTGCGGAAGCGCTCCAAGTACGGCTTCACTTTGGCGAACAGATAGAGGCCCTCACCGCAGCTTTCGAGCATGAACTCACCGTGAACCACGCCATGCTTGGCCATCGCGTACACCATCTCCCAGTACGACGAAACCTGGCGATAGGCAGAGTTGAGCGGATGGTCGTCTTTGGTCACGGCGAGGAACTCGTCGTATGAAGCCGGCAGAAACTTCTTGCTAATTTCTTGCCGCGACTGACGCATAACGGGATCAGTGCGCAGCTCATACATTCTGAGCACGAGGTCGGCGTCGTGATGGTCGGGCGCGTCCTTCTGTATGTACATGGACGAAGAGTTCTAAGTGTTGAGCTAGGAGTGAGCAGCGAGCCGAGCGGAAGATGACCGGCTCACAAATTGAATTCCAGTAAGCGCAAAGTAACGGGGGCTCGCCACGGCGCGGGACCGTATTCTGGCCGGGTGCGGTAATAAGAAAGGTGTAAGACAATTTCACGTGGGGAGGAAACATGAACAACGCAGTAAAGAAGACGCTGCTCGCCCTCACGATAGCGGCGGCTAGCGTCTCTGCGATTGGGTGTGGTGGCGCACGGCAAGGCGGACCGCGCGGTACTCAGGAAGAGACGGTGCTTCAGGTCGATAATCAGAGCTTCCTCGACATGAACATCTATCTAGTGACCACTGGTGGAGCGCGCATCCGGATGGGGACAGCGAACGGGAACTCAACCACGCGAATGCGGATCCCGCCGACCCATATTTTTGGCGGAACCGAGATTCGCTTCCTGGCCGACCCGATCGGTTCAAACAGGACGCCTATTTCTCAAGGCATCACGGTTTTTCCGGGCGACACGGTGCGCCTGATTATTCCGCCGAGCTAGGCAACCTGATTTGTGCAGGGAAAAAAAAGGCGCGACTTCTGGTCGCGCCTCTTTGTTTTTTGCGAAGCAGTTACCTTAACGCCTGAAGTCGGGCCTAACGAGTGGCATCTCCAGCGGCAGGATGATTCCGCGCGGGCGGCCACGCCGCGGCGGACAGTGACCGGGGCCAACAGGACCACCGCGAATCACCACGCCGATCGCTTCGCCGATGATGGTGCCGAGCACTTCGCCGCGGCTGGGACCTTCAACGTGGCCCCCGCCGTCGCCAGACGACGCCGGTGTCGCCGGTGTTGCGTTCGGTCGCGGCACGACGCTTGGGACTGCAGAAGCGATGTGCGGCTCCTCGGCGACCGGTACTGGCGTCTGCGCGATCTCTTGAGCCGGTTCGGGCTCAGGGGTGGACTCCTGCAGCGGAACCGTGCCCACTTCGGGGGCCTTGAAGACGCGACGGGGGGCACGCGCGCGCGTGGGCGCCGCGACTGGAAGCTGTTCGACCGCCGTCACGAAGCGCGTGGGCTGGTAATCCTGCACTCGGGCGGCCAGCTCGATGCTGGAACTTTGAGCGGCACTGAGGTCTCTCAAAAGCTCATCACTTGGAGCTTCGCCACTCCCGCCACACGATGCGGCGAAGAAGGCAGCGGCATACACGAGAGCATTTCGATGAAGTGATCGCACCGTTGCTACCTCCCGAGGGCTAGACCCATGGGGTCAGACACCAATTGAAGTCGCGATTGTCCTGAATGCGTACGCTCAGGGTGTCTGACCCCATGGCAGCGTGGCACGTTGCATACACTACGCCATCCATTTGTGCCTTACAAAGCCAAACTAAAGCCGATTTCGTCCAACTCCTATGACAAATTCCTGTCACCGGCCGATGACACTCGCGCTGCTTAACCTCGCGCTTCTCCTCGGTTGCAACGCCCCGCCGTCAGAGAATGCTGTTGCGTTAACGGATTCGCAGCGAACGGCCATCGGCGACAGTATCAAGCGCCGACTGGTAAGCGCATACGACTTGAGCAAGCCGGACGTCGTCGCCGGCCTCCTGAGCGTATATCCTAGAAACGGCGAAGTGATCTCGGCCGCAGGTGGGCGCGTGACTGCATCGCGTGACACGCTGGAAGCCGGAGTCCGGTCGTTCTGGGAAACGACGGGTCGCTATATGAAGGAGCCGCGCTGGGAATGGGGGCCGATGCATGTGGAAGTGCTGTCCCCAGACATGGCGGTGTTGACGACCACTTACGTCGTTCCACACCGGACGCCGGAGAACGAGCCCCATATCATCGGCGGGGCGTGGACGTCGGTGTGGAAGCGGATCGATGGGGAGTGGTACATCGTCCGAGAGCATTTGTCGGACATGCCTCGAGCCGCAGCGGAACGCATAGAAGCAACGATGAACAAATAGGTCGTGGGCGCTGGTCGTTAGGTTCTATGACCCATGACCGATGTTACCAGCCATGCCTTGCCCGGGCGGTGGTGATGTGGGCCGTGTGATGCCTGGAGTGCCAGCTGTACAACGCGAGCACCAGATCGATCGTCATGCGGCCGTTCTCCGGGTGATGCAGCGCGCGGCCGAAATCGTTCGCGCCTAACGAGCGAAAGAGCGTCACCCAGCGCTTGTGCAGTCCTTCCAGGATGCCGAGCGAGACGTCGATGCTGAGGGACTGCGCGTCCGGGAAAGAGGCCCAGCGCGCTTCGTCGTACGCCTTGATGGAAGGCTCGTTTTCCGCCAAGGCGAACTTCGTCCGGATGTACGCATGCATGTGACTATCCGGGACGTGATGCACGACCTGCCGGATCGTCCAACCACCTTCTCTGTACGGAGTATCGAGCTGCGCATCGTTCAGACCCGCCACGGCGGCTCGCATGGCCGTTGGCAGGTGCACCAGATGAGCGATGCACTGTTCACGCGATGCGTCGTCGTACGACGAGGGCGGTTCAAAGCGACCAATGGGGTACCTTGGATCGGTCATCTATGAGCGGTGAGCTGTGAGTCGTGAGCTTGAGTCAGAGGACTCAGTAGCGAGTTTGAGGGAGTAGTCGCAAGGGCTGGCGCGAATCTGACTGGTGCTAAGTTTATCCTCTATCCGCGCCCGCCGTGATGGCGGGCGTCCTTGTACCTGTCCGGAGCGCGCATGGAATGGTTGACTGATCCCAATATCTGGATCGGCCTACTGACGTTGACGGTGCTGGAGATCGTCCTCGGCGTCGAC
>JBFMFA010000372.1:0-4324 GCA_040753195.1 Gemmatimonadota bacterium
GCGTTCCGCGCACGTCGACACTGGCCCTAACGAATGCGACGTTACCCTATGCGCTGAAGCTGGCGAACAAGGGGTGGAAGGCCGCGCTGCGAGACAATGGCGCCCTGCTCAAGGGTTTGAACATGGTCGAAGGCCATGTGACGTACCCTGGTGTTGCCGAGGCGTTTGGGTTGCCGTACGAAGATCCCAGCACCTTTATTCGTTAGGCCTCGCGCCGGCGGGTCCAAAGCCGGAACGCGGTTGACGCGGCACCGCGCAGAAAACGCGGACACGTGAGGAGCGACGTTCATCAGCGATATCGGTGCGGATATATCGCATCGGCGTTCACGCTTTTGAGTTCGCGTTAGGCAGCCTCTGCATTGGCAGGGCACAAAACCTGCCGTCTCCTCGCTTGATCTCACAGTGAGGTACTCATGAGTTCGCTGGACACGCGCTCCAATCGCGAGGACGACGAACGGGCGGATTTCTCGAACGTTCGCAGCGGTGCGTCATCCACCGCGCCTGACGCTCAGGTCGGGCGTCCCATCACCACGGAGTCTGGCCGCAAGTACACAGTTGTCGCGGGTGATTCACTCTCAAAGATCGCCAAGCAGGAATACGGCGATGCCGGCGAGTGGCACCGCATTTACGAAGCGAACAAAGACGTCATCAAAAACCCGGACGTGATCTATCCGGGGCAGGAACTCACCATTCCACAGCGCTGATCCGCGCGCTCGAGGCACATTCATGCTAATCAACCGACAATTTCGGCTCGCTCTGGCTGGTCTCCTGCTCGTTGCGTGTGGACCGCGCGACAACACGACGGCGGATTCGGCGGCCGGCATGGTGGACACCGCCGCGCCGATGGCGCAGAACAACGTCACCGTGACGCAGATCGACGTGGGGAGCAGCATCGGCGCCGACAAGCGCGTGACGCAGCCGATGACTGAGTTTGCCGCGAGAGACACGATCTACGCGTCCGTTGCGACAAACGGTTCGTCGCCGTCGGCCACGGTCCAGGCGCGATGGACGTTTGAGGATGGCCAAGTTGTCGACGAGTCGACGCAAACGATCGCGCCAACGGGACCAGCGGTGACCGAATTCCACATCAGCAAGCCGGACGGGCTGCCAAAAGGCAAGTACCGCTTGGAAGTGCTGGTGAATGGAACGTCAGCGGGGACGAAGGAATTCACCGTTCGATAGTCGCTAGGTCATTGGCGCTAGGTGGCGATGACCGAGACCATCAGCGAATCGCTAATACCGAGTACCTACGCAGAGATTGACAGTCATGGGCGGCGCGGTCAGACTTCGCGCCGCCATGACGACTCCATCACCCAACGAACACGTGCGCGTTAGGCGTCTCCCGCACGGTCTCGACGCGCCGCTGCCAGCCCGCGCGACGGCCGGTTCGGCCGGCTATGACGTCTGTTCCGCCGAAAGTGACTTCACCCTGGCGCCGGGTGAACGCCGGGCGGTGGCGACCGGGCTTGCCTTTGAACTCCCGTTAGGCATCGAGCTGCAGGTACGGCCGCGCTCAGGGCTGGCGCTGAAACACGGCATCACCCTGCCTAACGCGCCTGGGACGATCGACCCGGACTACCGCGGCGAGCTCAAAGTCATCATGCAGAACCTCGGCGCCGACCCGGTGCGTATCGCGCGCGGCGACCGCATCGCGCAACTGATCTTCGCCCGCTACGAGGTCGTCGACATCCAGGAGGCGAGCGAGCTGAGCGAAACGGGGAGGGGGGCGGGCGGTTTTGGGAGTACCGGTCGATAAGGCGTAAGGCGTAAGCACGCGGTACAGCCGGAGTTCCCTTACGCCTTACCCCTTACCCCTTACGCCTTACGCCTATCCTTTGGTGACCCTCCGCACCGCCGTTCGTCCCAAGAGTGCATATGAACCGACACGCCCTAGGTCGTGATCTGGCAATATCTTGTCCACTCTGGACGTGGCGGCTAGGTTTCGGCGCGGCGATCTCCTAACAACTATCACTTTCGCACCCCGCCCCGGGTGCGGCTTCAACATAGATCCCCATTAATGCGCTGGCCTTTCTTCAAGAAAGGATCGCTCTTTCCCGCGAACGCTATTGCCGTCGACCTGGGTACGGCTAACACACTCGTCTATGTGAAGGGCGAGGGGATCGTCCTCAACGAACCGTCGGTCGTCGCGCTCGACCGCGAGACCAAACAGATCAAGGGCGTCGGTCTCGAAGCCAAACGCATGCTCGGCCGCACGCCGGATGGCGTCCTCGCGGTGCGTCCCATGAAAGACGGCGTTATCGCCGATTTCGACGTCACCGAGAAGATGCTGCGCTACTTCCTCGCGCTCATCATCGAGAACCGCGTCTTCAAGGTCAAACCACGCGTCATCGTGTGCGTACCGTCCGGCATCACGGAAGTCGAAAAGCGCGCCGTGCGTGACTCTGCGTTAGGCGCCGGTGCCAAGGAAGTGTTCATGGTTGCCGAGCCGATGGCCGCCGCGATCGGTGTCGGTCTCCCGGTCGAGACGCCCACGGGGAACATGGTGATCGACATCGGTGGCGGGACAACCGAGATCGCCGTCATCGCGTTGTCGGGAATCGTCAGCGATACGTCGATCCGTACCGGCGGCGACGAACTGGACACGGCCATCGTCCAGTTCATGCGGAAGAACTACAACTTACTGATTGGCGAGCCGACGGCTGAACAAATCAAGATTCAGATCGGTTCGGCGGCGCCTGTCGGCGAGGAGCGGGAAATGGAGGTCAAGGGGCGCGACCTCGTCTCGGGCATCCCGAAAACCGTGCGCGTTCACTCTACGGAGATCCGCGAGGCGTGCCAGGAGCCTATCCAGCAAATCGTCGACGCGGTGAAGCGTGCGCTGGAAATCACGCCGCCAGAGCTCGCGAGCGATATTGTTGATCGCGGTATCGTGATGACCGGAGGTGGTGCGCTGATTCGCGGTCTCGACGTCGTTCTGCACCAGGAAACCGGGCTCCCCATCCATGTCGACGAGGATCCCCTCACGTGTGTCGTGCGAGGCACGGGGCGGATCCTGGACGACGAAGAGAAGTACTGGAACGTCCTAAGCCGGTAAGGAGCAGCAATGGCTCGTGCGGTCCGAGCGAGCTCGCGGGCAGACACAGTAGTCCTGATTGCGTGCGTGCTGGCGGCAGGACTGCTCAGCATCCTTCCACGCGTGGCGCGGGATCGCGTCGCCGGAGCGCTGCGGCGCACGGTCGTGCAGCCGGTGCTTGCTCTGCAGAGTACCGCGGAGCGCGGCCGCAACGCGATCGTCGAACGCGAAACGCTCACGCGGCGGCTCGACAGTCTCACATTAGGCGCCGCACGGCTCACTGAACTGGAGCTGGAGAACGAGCGCCTGCGCCGCATGGTGGGCCTCGGTCAGGCGATGCGTACCGGGTTTGTCGTCGCCGAGGTTGTGCACACGCAGTCGTTAGGGGACGAGCACACGGTCACGCTGACCGCAGGGAGCAACGCCGGGATCACGCCGCGATCGATCGTCGTTGCGCCCGATGGCGTGGTCGGCATCGTGACTACGGTGGATCCCGTGTCCAGCCTTGCGATCCTTTGGACGCATCCCGACTTCCGGGTCAGCGCGCAGTCGGTGGGGAGCAACGTACTGGGCATCGTACGCCCGCATCTCGGCGCAGAAGGGGAGCGCTACCTGCTAGAGCTGACCGGCGTCGCTTTTCGCGATTCGCTGAAAGCGGGGACAGCGATCGTCAGCTCGGGTCTCGGCGGGCGCTACCCGGCGGGGATTCCCGTCGGCACCATCATCGGCGAGGTCAAAACCTCGGAGGGCTGGGCGCGCACCTACGTCGTGCGACCAGCCGTCAAACCGCAGGATGTCACGACCGTCATGATCGTGCAGCCTGAACGGTTAGGCGCCGGCCTGGCGAATGTCTGGCCCAAGCCGGTCGACAGCAGCGCCAAGACACTGAGCGATAGTGTGAGCTTGGCTGCGGACGCGGCGCGACGTGCTGCAGCGGTCGCGCGCACGGATTCGATCATCGAGGCTCGGTTGCGACGACCGGATACGCCACCGACCACCATTTATCCGAGGCGGCCACCGTGAACTGGCGCAGAGCATTTGCCCTAACGGCGGCGTTCTTGATACTGATCGTGCTCCACTACACGCTGCGTCCACTGCTGGCGTGGCGCGCGTCAATCGACTTTCTGGTCATCGGCGTCCTGCTGCTCTCTGTGCGCATGCGGCCTGGTGCAGCAGCACTGCTTGGCTTTGTGACTGGCCTCATCAGCGATTCGCTCACGCCCGCCACGTTAGGTGCCGGAGCACTGGCCATGAGCGTGATCGGATTCGCCGCGTCGTGGCTCCGCGCGG
>JBFMFA010000373.1:0-4316 GCA_040753195.1 Gemmatimonadota bacterium
GGAAGAGGGCCTCGTACCGCGGCCGGATGGCCGCCACGCCGCTCACCGATGGCTCGTTAGGTGGCATCAATAGCGCATCATCGGCGTAGTAGCTGAGCACCTTGTCGATCGCGCGCTCGTTGTCGGCCGCGATAATCCCCTCGGCGACCTCGCGCAGTGGCTGTTGCGCGCTGCGCGATCCGCAATCCGGTGGACTCAACACGACGGCAACAGCGAGTAGCGCGATGAGCATCCCAGCCCAGCTAAGCGTCTGTGAGCGCCCGGTCGGGTCGTATGCGCAGCGCGCGCCAGGCCGGGGCGAGTGCAGTCAGTGCGGTCGCGGCAGCAACGGCCAACGCAACCACAGCAATAAGTTCGACCGAGCGCGCATCGACCTGAAACATGAACGGTCGCACTGCGCTGCTCGAGAACCAAACGGCAAGGCATCCGGCGACGATGCCGGGAATAGTCAAGCGCAGCGCCTGTAGCACGACGGTGGATCCGATGCTGATGGGCCTCGCGCCGAAAACGAGACGCAACGCAAACTCACGCTCGCGATTAGCCGTGAGCTGACTCATCACGCCGTAGGCACCGAGCACCGCGATAGCGAGGGCGACGACGCCGAAAATCGCGACCAGCATCGCGCGCAGGCGAGCGAGCGAATCTGCTTGCTCCTCCAACGCGGTAAGTGGTGCGATGCCCGAGAGGGTCAGCGTCGGATCAGCAGCGCGAACCACTCGCCGAATAGCCGCGATGGCGTTTGCTGGAACGCCGCGCGGTGTAAAAAGGAGACTCAACCGCGCCGAGGAGTTCTGGAGCAGGGGTACATAGACCGTTTCAGCTAAGGGCGCCGTGTTGCCGGCGTCACGCACGTCTGCCACGACGCCGACAACTTCCACCGGCGCCGGCGTCGGGTTTCCAGGGACTACTCGCAGGAGCCGCTTGCCGATTGGGTTTGCGTTAGGCCACATGCGGTCCGCCAGCGCTTTGCTGACAACGGCGACGGTCGGGTGCGAGCTGTCATCGCGCGCCTCGAGCAAACGTCCCTGGAGCAGTGGAACGCCAAGTGTGCCAAGGTAGTTTGGCGACACGCGCCTGATGTGAAATTGCAGCGCCTCGGCACTGCGCGATCCATCCGGTTGATCGACGAAGAAGCGCGCCCCCACCATCTGATCGCCGATTGGGAGCGTTGACGTTAGGCCGACGCTTTCCAGCTCCGGCTCCAGTGCCAGCGCCTCGTCAAGCCGCCGGGCAAGCGCCGCACGCGCGGGGTGAGTGCTGTACGCCGGCTCCGGTAGTTGAATACGCGCGACCACACGATCTCCGGCGGAGAAACCCATGGGCACGCTCGTTAGGTTACGCAAACTGAGACCGAGCAGCGTCGCACCGATCAGGATGACGACCGAGAGCCCGGCCTGAAGGCCTACGATCCCTTTCTGCCATCGAAGCGCTTCTCGCGACAATGAGGCGCCGCGCGAAGAGGAGCGCAGCGTTGAAGCGACTGACAGCCGACGTTGTAGCCAGCCGGGTAGCAAGCCAGCCAAAACGCCGGCTGCAAACGCGACGAGGACGCTCCAGAAAATGACGGGCAGGTCGACGCGCAGTTCAGCGAAGAAGATCGCGATGGCTCGCGTGACCTCGAGGCGCTTCAGTCCCGCGACCGCCAGTGCGCCAAACACCAGACCGCCAACAGCACCCGCTGCCACCACGACGACACTCTGCATGATGGCTAGCCTAACCAGACGCGACGAGCGAGCACCAAGCGCCAGGCGGGTCGCCATCTCCGACTGCCGATCGAATCCCCACGCGACAAGCAATGATGCCAGATTCACTATTGCCAACGACACGAGGATCAGCGCGGCAAACTGCACGAGCCGCACGGTGCGGCCGACGCCGGGGAGGAGTAGCTCCCGGAAGGACGTGCGCGTGTACCTGTAATCTCTATTGTCGACAGCATTCGCTTCCAGCGTGCGCTTGGTGAATGTGGCGATATCCATGTCGGCCGCGTTAGGCGGCACCCCATCCCTCAGCCGCGCATAGATGGTGAGTATGCGTGCACCGGTCACTGACGTGAGTTGCACCTGGGACATCGAGAACGGCAACCACACATCTGTCGGAAGCGGGTGGGTGAAGCCAGGAGGCATGACGCCGATCACCGTGTGCGGCGTACCGTTGATCGTTAGGTGCTTCCCAACAATGCCCGGATCGCCGGACAGCGACCCGCGCCACAACGCGTCGCTGATAAGGACGACCGGCGTCGGTGAAGGCCCTTCAGCCCTGGCGTCGAACACCTGCCCGATGACGGGCTGCACTCTCATGGTGCGAAAGAACGTCGCCGTCACGCGTGAGGCTTGCAGTGGCCTGACCTCCCCCTCGTGGTCCCATCCGGCCGTGCTTTGCACGAACGCCGCAACTTCATCGAACGATCGGTTTGCTTCGCGAATCACCTGATAGTTCGGGTACGCATCGGAGAACTGTACGCTCCCCCGCCCAGGTAGCTCGCGTACCGGAACGATCGCAAAAAGACGACTCGGCTCGGGCACAGCGAAGGAGTTCAGCAGAAACGCGTTCACGACTGCAAAGGCGGTCGTGTTGGCGCCGAATGCGAGAGCGAGTGTGAGAACGGCGACGCTGGCAGCTGCTTTCCGACGACGCAGAAAGCGCAACCCCGTTTCGCGGACTATCCAGTTCAGGGCAGTGAACATTCTCAGAAAGGAGTGCGAGTGAGTGGCACGTGGCTCAGTCGCAACAAGATGGTAAGACGCCGCCGTAGCACAAATGCCGCTATTTCATCATCGCCATGCGTCGGCCTCATGCGGCCGTCGGATCATCGACAGTGACAGCTGTCGCGTTAGGCGCAGCGCCGCAGTCGACTCCGCGATCCGCGATCACATGGTGCGTCCGGAAATCACATACATGCGACCGGACTGAAATCCCTTGATGTTGCTCCACGTCGAGGTGACGAGAAAATCAACCACGCCGTCGCCATCGATATCACCGACTCCCGTGGCGTCGAAGCCTAACGTCTCGCCGGGTATGCGCCCCGTAATGGATCGCAGCAGTGTGCCGTCGCGTCCCGAATACACATAGATCTTCCCGCCGGATGCAGCCACGGCCGCATACTGCCACGCGCCGAGTATCAAATCGTCGTAGCCGTCTTTATTGACGTCGCCTACGTCAGCAGATCCGATACCAAAACCGTCGCCCGCGTTCTCACCGGTAAGCGTAACCAGATCGCGGCCGTCGACGCCGGATTTCACATACACCCGTCCAGTCGCCGGGCCTTTGGCCGTATTCGCAAAATCAGATGCAAACACGTCGGGCACTTTGTCGCCGTTCACATCACCCACGAATGACGTGAACATCGCGCCCAATGCGCCGCCCGTGGAATCGGAGTCGATGACCATCTGCGGCGGGTGGCTCAGATGGCGGAAGACGTACACACGACCGCGTCTCCGTGGCCCCGCCGACGGCGCACCCACCGAGATAGGCGTTAGGCGTCCATTCCTCGCGCCGGCCACGATGCTGCCGAACCCGTCGCCTGCTTGTTCTCCCGGGATTGTCGCGACAAGAGCGCCCGATCGCCCAGAGTACACATACACGCGCCCGGCTCCTGGTCCATTCGCCGCGGCACTGGGCGCACCGATGACGACATCACCATACCCATCGTTGTCCTGATCGCCGGCACCTGACGCGCTACGCCCAAAGCCCTCGCCGGCTGCGCCTTGCAGCACGTGCAGCACCTTCCCGTCCACTCCCGATAGCACATATGCGCGATTGGAGCCGGGTGCACCGGCGACGACGTCGCCAACACCGTCCTTGTTGGTATCACCGGCGCCTTCGAGTCCGATGCCAACCGTTTCACCTGAGTCGCCTGTGTGTTGCCAGATGAGGCGACCGGATCGGCCGGAGTACACATACACGCGTCCTCGCGCATTCCCTTGCGCATCGCGCTGAAAGGTCGGCGCCGATGTCACTACATCATTCACGCGATCGCCATCCACATCGCCGATGCCACGCGCGATCCAGCTGAACTGATCGCCTTTGCTCTCCGCGACCCATTCGTGGATGACGTGGACGCGCTCGACAAATGGGTTCGCGAACTCACTCGCATGGAACTGCGTGGACATAAAACGCGGATCTGAACGCAGCGTCGAAAAGTCTGCGGACGTGGCGGCCAACTCCATGTCGAAGGCGCCGGTCGCTTTGAGTCTCACCAGCATCGCGATCGCACTGTCGGCGGCTCCGCGTGCCGCGTGAATTCCCGCCATGCCGAACATCGCCTGCAGCCGCGCCGGACGTGGAATCGTGACTTTTTGGTATGCACTCAACGCTTT
>JBFMFA010000374.1:0-4308 GCA_040753195.1 Gemmatimonadota bacterium
GGAATCGCAGGCAAAGTGCGCGACGCCAGACGTCCCGGCGTGTGTATCTGCCCCGCCAAGCTGCTCCATGGTGACGTCTTCGTGCGTCACCGTTTTCACGACGTTAGGTCCGGTGACGAACATGTACGAGGTACCGCGCACCATGTATACGAAGTCGGTGATGGCCGGTGAATACACGGCGCCGCCCGCGCATGGGCCCAGGATCGCCGAGATTTGCGGGATCACGCCCGAGGCAAGCGTATTGCGCAAGAAAATGTCGGCATAACCGCCTAGCGAGACGACGCCTTCCTGGATGCGCGCACCGCCGGAGTCGTTGAGGCCGATAACCGGCGCGCCGTTGCGCACCGCGAGATCCATCACCTTGCAGATCTTCTCCGCGAACGTCTCGGAGAGCGACCCGCCGAACACGGTAAAATCCTGCGAAAACACGTACACGAGACGCCCCTCGATGCGGCCGTAGCCGGTGACGACGCCATCTCCGTAGATCTTCTGCGCATCGAGGCCGAAATCCGTGCTGCGGTGCGTGACAAACCGATCCAACTCAACGAAGCTCCCTTCGTCGAGAAGCAACTCGAGCCGCTCGCGCGCGCTCAGCTTTCCTTTGTCGTGCTGTGCCTTGAGGCGTGCGGGTCCCCCACCTTGTTCTGATTCGGCACGGCGCCGCTCAAGGAGCTCGAGCTTCTCTCTCATGGTCATGTGGAGAAACTACAAGGTCAAAGGTCAAAGGTCAGAGGTCAAAGCGCGCCGCTTCGTCGCCCGTTTGCTTCGACCTTTGACATTGACCTTCGACCTTTGTGGAAGTTAGGCAAAACAAAGGGCCCCATGATTGCTCACGGAGCCCCTTGATGCAAAGTCAGAGCTACTCTTCGACGTCCATGTCGATGTCCGTCGGTGCTGGCGGCGGCTCATCGGAGTAGATCTTCACCGGACCTTCTGGTCGCGGCGGCTGCTCTTCTGGAATGTCCGTGACGCCCAGGACGATACGGCGATGAATCGGATCGACCTCGAGGACGCGCACGTTGATGTTCATTCCCTCATATACAACGTCAGCCGGCGACTCGATCGCCTTTTCGCTCGGCAGGTGCGAGAGCGGGATGAAGCCTTCGAGGTCGTTCCCCATGTCGATGACGACACCCTTCTCCATAAGGCGTGCAACTTTGCCTGGGAGTTCGGTACCGACCGTGTAGGTCTCACCGATCGAGAGCCACGGATCTTCGGTGGCCTGCTTGAGGCCTAACGAGATACGCTTGTTCTCTGCATCGACGTTGAGCACCACCACATCGACAGTATCACCCTTCTTCACGACTTCCGACGGATGCTGGACACGCTTCGTCCAGGACATGTCGGAGATGTGTATGAGGCCGTCGATGCCAGGCTCGATTTCCACGAACGCGCCGAACGACGTGAGGTTACGCACTTTGCCGGAGACGCGCATTCCCACCGGGTACTTGAGTGGGAGCACCATCCAGGGATCCTGCTCGGTCTGTTTCATGCCGAGCGAGATCTTTTCCTCGTTCGGATCAACCTTGAGGACCACCGCCTCAATAGTTTCGCCGATGGACACGATTTTGGACGGGTGGCGGACGTTGCGCGTCCAGCTCATCTCGCTGATGTGCACGAGGCCTTCGATGCCCGGCTCCAGTTCGATGAACGCACCGTAGTTCGTGATGGAGACGACCTTGCCGGCGACCCGTGTGCCGACCGGGTACTTCTCGATCACATCCTTCCACGGATACGGCTGCAGCTGCTTGAGGCCTAACGAGATACGCTCGCGGTCCCAATCGATGTCCAGGATCTTGACGTCCAACTCCTGACCGATCTGCACCATTTCAGTGGGATGCTGGATGCGGCCCCACGACATATCCGTGATGTGCAGCAGGCCGTCGACACCGCCGAGATCGATGAAGGCACCGAAGTCGGTGATGTTCTTGACGACGCCTTTGCGCACCTGATCCTTCTCCAGCTCCTTCATCAGCTTCTCGCGCTTGCCGGCGCGCTCGGCTTCGAGCATCACGCGGCGCGAGACAACGATGTTGCGGCGACGTTTGTTGAGCTTGATGATCTTGAACTCGAACTTCTGACCCAGCAGCTCGTCCACGTTAGGCACGCGCCGCAGCGCGATCTGCGAACCGGGGAGGAAGGCGTCGACCCCCATAAGGTCAACGACCACGCCGCCTTTGATTTTCTTGACGAGCGTCCCTTGGACCGGCTGATCGGTTTCGTAGGCGACACGGATGCGTTCCCAGACGCGCATGAAGTCGGCTTTCTTTTTCGAAAGCACGACGGCGCCATCGTGATCTTCTAAGCGTTCGAGAAGGACGTCGACTTCATCGCCCGGCTTGAGTTCAGGCATGTCCTTGAACTCTTCGAGCGGAATCGCACCTTCGGACTTAAAGCCAATGTCGAGCACGACCATGTTGTCGCGCACTTCGAGCACACGCGACTTGACGATTTCGCCCTCATCGATGGACGCGAGCGTGCCGTTGTACATCTCCATCATCTGCTCGAACTCGCTCGAGGTGTATTCGTCTTCCTCGTAGAGTTCGGGCCTGCGGTTGGCGAGCGGGCGCAATTGGCCCTTTTGCGCCGCGCGCTTTTCGCGCTCGGCAACGCCGGTTGCGGTGGTTGTTTCCTGATCAGTCATATCGCTCGTGAAGCTCCTTCAGTCGCGGATGGTTTCGCTCGCCGCGGCGAGGTTTGAGTAGATGTTGCAGCCCTAAGTGGGCATTCCTGCGGAACCTAGCAACGTAGGGTGGTTCGCCTCGATCGTCAACGCATCGACACTTTGCCGGCGTCACGCCCCGCCTTGCCAGCGTCGCGGCGCGACGAATTAGCCCAGTCGCGATGACCTGAGGGGGACCCGAGGCCGTTGCGCAGGGATCGACACGATCAGCCGCTTGGCCCGCATTGCTCTCCAATCGCGTTCCATTGATCGAGACCCTGAAGGAGTAACGATGCGGCAGTCGATTGCTTTCTGGTTATCGAGGTTGACGACCACGGCCCTACTATTCGCGGCGTGCAGCGGCAACGAAGCTGTCTCCCCCACTCCGCCGCCGGCGTTAGGCGACGCCGTGTTGCGCTCGACGGGTGCCTTCGGTTATTCAGCCACACCACTTCCTTTGCCACACGCGGCGCCCGGAGCGTGCAGCACTGCCTACTGGCCATGTTATGACTATGGTGTAGCCGCCGACATCAATGATGCTGGCGCGATCGCGGGCTGGGTTCTGGATTATGGCAACGGAAACCAACTCGGAAAACATGCGACGAAGTGGGTGGGAAATACCCCCACGATGTTGCCGCACCCGCTTCGAGTGTGGTGGACCGCAGCTACCGCGATTAGCCCACTGGGAGAGGTGGTGGGTTGGGGGAGTCGCGTTGGCGGGATTGAACACGTCCCGATCAAATGGACGGCCGGTGGAACCCCAATCGTTCTCCCTCTTGCAGGCGGGCCATACAGCGGCAGTGGCGAGGCACACGACATCAATGCCAGCGGCCTAGTTGTAGGAAATGACTTCGTTGGCGGCCTACCGCGAGCGGTGAAATGGCAGAACGGCACGATGGTCATCATCGCCCCTCCAGGCACGTCGCAAAGTGCCGCGCGGTCAGTCAACCGACATGGCGACATTGCGGGCTGGATTGCGCAGCCATCGGGAAGCGCGACCGCGTACGTGTGGAAAGCGAACGGAACACAGTTCGCATTGCAGCTGCCCGGCAGCTATGCCTACGGCATCAGCGACAACGGCGTGGTGGTGGGGTTCGTCGGTCAAAACGCGTTCCTTTGGTCCACGACGACCGGAACTCAGCTTTTGAATTGGGGCCCCAGCGTTGGGCGGGCGGTCAGCTACTTCGACAGAGTTGTCGGTCACTCGTATGGCACGGGTGCTGGCACTCCGTACAACGCATTCACGCACCGCGCTGGGCTCGACGAGACTCTTCAGGATCCCGCCAGCGGGCAGCCGAACTACGGCGCGGAAGCACTTGGCGTCAACGCCTGTGGTTCAATTGTCGGCAGTTTCCATGAGGGGCTATACAAGCGGCCGGTGATCTGGACGAAAGCAAGGTGCGATGTGATGAGATGACGGCCCTATGAGAGAGGCGATACGGCCATTCCTCAACTCGCCACCCAAGGTTATGGCACAGCATAGCTGACATGAGCTTGGTTAAACCGTTAGGCAGATGCTCGGCGCGACTGGATGATGCTTACCGCAATCGCTACTATGCGGTCGACCTGTTCGTCCTGAGTGACGTAGGTCGTATCTATCAACACCGCGTCCTTTGCCGCCGCCGACTGCGTAGCGTCGGCGGCGT
>JBFMFA010000375.1:0-4290 GCA_040753195.1 Gemmatimonadota bacterium
GACAGGGCGACGTCGACGATGCGCTTGCGATTGACAGCCGCAGAAATGGCGCGACGCACACGCGCGTCGTCGAACGGGGCGCGGGTCGTATTGAAGATGAGCGCGGTGGCGAACAGGACCGGATAACTGAGGACGCCTAACGTGGGATCGTCCGCCGTAAGCTCGGCCATGGTTGGTGCGATGCCGGCGACGTGCAGATCGCCGCTCACGAGGCCCGCAAATTTCGTCGTGGGCTCGTCGACCACGCTCACGACGAGGCGTTGGAGCAACGGCGGGCCACCCAGTGAAACAGGAAACGCGTCGTTGCGCTCAAAAACCCAGCGTTGACCGGCAGACCGACTTACAAAGCGAAAAGGACCGTTGCCGACAGGGACAGTGGCAAAGCCGTGCGTCTTGAGCTGCGCGCGCGGCACGGTGTCGAGGATGTGCGCCGGCGCGATTGGCAGCTCGGCGAAAACGGTAGGAAGCTCGGGCTGCGCCGTCGCGAAGTGCAGCGAGACCGTTGTGTCGTTAGGTGCCACGATGGAGTCGATGCTCGCCAGATCGGCCGCCCGATAGTAACCCGTCGCGGGATCGCGCGCCGTGGTCAGCGTAAAGGCGACGTCGCGAGCCGTCGTTGGCGTTCCGTCATGCCACCGAAGGTCGCCATGCACGCTGAACCGCAGGACGCGGCGATCAGGCGACCAGCTCCATTCACGCGCGAAAAACGGCTGCGGGCGGAGCAGACTGTCGTATTGCGTCAATGTGACGAAGAGCGCGTAGCGCTGGATTTGGCGTGACAGCGGATGCAGCGTGACCAGCGGATTGGCCGACTCCAGATCGGCGCCGGAGGCATAGACGACAGTTTGCGGGTCGCGCGCGTCGCCGGTGCACGCGGCGGCCGCGAGTACCAAGACCGCGATTGACGCGACGGCGCGGCGCGGCGATATCACGTTATGCATCCGATCGTCCGTAGAATCGGACTGGCGCTGGTCTTGTACACGCTGGTCGTGACGCTGGTGTTCGTGCTGATACGCGCGGCTCCGGGGGACGCAGCGGATTTCCTGATTCCACCGAACGCGACCGCGGCGGATGCTGCGACGCTGCGAGCGCAGTTAGGCCTGGATGCGTCTCCCGTGGTGCAATATGCACGATGGTTCGGCGGCCTGCTGCGGGGCGATCTGGGGATGAGCTTCGCGGAACGCCGCTCCGTGGCCAGCGTGCTGATCGACGCGCTTCCGATCTCGATGTGGCTCGGCGCGACGTCGCTGCTGTTGACGTTCGTCATCGGCGTCGCTGTCGGTGCCTATCAAGGCGCGCGACGGCGCAAAGGGAACGCGCTCATCACGATTGCCACGACGGCTGTGTACGCGGCGCCGAGCTTCTGGCTGGCGCTTGGGCTGGTGGCGATTTTCACCGCGGGCGCTGCGCGCTGGGGGTTTCCTGTGTGGCTCAGGCTCCCGGCGTACGGCTTTCGCGATCCGGCGGTGCAAACGGCTGGCCTGGCGACACTCGGTGACATCGTTAGGCATTCGCTGCTCCCGGTGACGGTGCTGGCGCTGATCGGCGCCGCTGGCATTGCGCGCTATACCAACAGCATCGTCGCCGATCTGCGCGGCCAGGAGTTCGCCCGAACGGCGCTGGCAAAAGGGCTGGCTCCCGCGACCGTGGTTAGGCGTCACGTGCTGCGCAATGCGTGGCCGCCCCTCATCGTGCTCGCGGCGCTGGCGCTTCCCGGTCTCGTCGCTGGTTCCGTCTTTGTCGAGAGCGTCTTCGCATGGCCGGGGATGGGTCGCACGATGCTGCGAGCCATCGCGGCACGCGACTACCCGGTGGTGATGGGCGCGACGCTCGTGTACGCCGCCGTCGTCATCATGGCAAATGCCGTGGCGGATGCGGTGCTGCCGATCGTCGATCCGCGGCGGCGTGCATGAGGCTCTCGCGCGCGGGATGGTGGGCGTTAGGCGTCTTGCTCGGCCTCGCAGTCGCGACGTGGCTCGTACCGTTGTTCTCCGCGGCCGACCCGCTCGCCATCGGAGAGATCGTTGGGCAGCGCCTCCTCCCGCCAGGTGCGCGCGGCGCCAACGGTGAGCTGCATATCCTCGGCACCGATCGCTTCGGACGGGATCTCTTCACCCGCATGATGCTGGCCGGCCGGCTTTCGCTCGCGATCGGCGTCGGTGGTTCCGTACTAGCCGCCCTGATCGGCGTGATCATCGGCGCCACCAGCGGCTGGTTAGGCGGTGTGTTCGATCGCCTGATGATGGCGTTGGCGGACGCGCTGCTTTCAATCCCGCGGCTCATTCTGCTGCTGCTTTGCGCAGCGTTGTGGCAGCCGGGAGTCGCCACCGTGGTCTTCGTTCTCGCGGCGACGGGATGGATGGGTGTCGCTCGCCTGATGCGCGCCGAAGTACAGGGCGTGCGCGCACGAGCATTCGTCGACGCCGCGCGCACGGCCGGCGCACGCGACGAACGGCTCCTGCTGCGTCACGTGCTCCCGAACGCCCTCGGACCCGCCATCGTTGCAACCACGTTAGGCGTTGGCAACGCGATTCTGCTCGAGGCGGGCCTGGCATTTCTCGGCCTGGGCGTTCAGCCGCCGCATCCGAGCTGGGGAAATCTCATCGCTGGCGGCCGCGATCTCGTCGTCAACGCGCCGTGGGTGGCTGTCGCGCCCGGGATCGCACTCATCGTCACGGTCTGCTGCTGCACGCTGCTTGGCGACGACATGCGCGACCGCCTTGCCGGCGAGCGTCTCCTCGGCGAGCGCGCCTAACGTTCGTCACTCGGCGTGATGAGTACGGTGTCAACAGCAAAAGGCAGCACCGTGAGCGGAATACGGTTGCCTGCAGGCGCGATTGGACCTAACGGCGTTTCGTCGAGCCTGGCCCGCTGCGCGGATGCAGCCGGCCGCGACAGGATCCAGGCTCCCTGCACTTCCACGTCGGTGACGTTGACACAACGAGCCACGACGTGCTTCCCGTCCTCGCTCTCTTTGAGCGCAGAAAAGACGAGCCCTTTTCCCTCAAGCGCTATGCCCGCCGATGGTGCCGGGAGCGTGACGACATCGCGGCGCGTTTCACCGACGAGCGGCAGCAGCGCATCCTCCATGATCTCGAAGATCTCCGCGCGAGTCGCCGGCGAGTCGCCGGCGTGCCACGCGACCGCAAATTCCGCGGCAAATGGCCCGTGGCATTGGGCGTATGGAGTGGCGGCGGGCCATCCGGCATGACCCGGTCGCTCGGGAAGGTCGTCGCGCGATAACTCCCCCAACGCCCTAACGAGCGTCACTGCGACCTCCCCGCTCGCCAACACCTCGTACTCCGCCAGACCGTCGCTGATGACCGTGCACCCGCTCTTGCCGTCGAACAGCGAAACGAAGCGATGCAGCGGTGCCGTTGCGGGCGGAGTCTCCATGCGGCGGTCGGCGGCGGGAACGCGCAGTGGTTTGCGCTCCATGAGTGCGAACGCTGAATCGGCGAGGACCTTGCGGGGGCGCACCCCCGTGTCGATCAAGATACGCAAGCGATGGTCGTTGGCGGCGTTGGTGCCGTTTACCGAGATCCTAACGAACGACGCCCCAGCGTCGAGTGAAACTCGCGACGACACTTCGATCGCGCCGCGCCCGCGCGCGAAGCGCCACGCGGTGTCGATCGCGCCGCGCAACGGGCCGCGCAACGAAACGTGCGAACGGCGCGCCGAGGCTCGCCGGGGTTTGCCGCGAAGCGACGGCGTGTACGTGTCTCCGAGGTCGGCGGTGGTCTCAAACGCGAGTAAAGAACGCAACGCACGCATGCCGCGCCGGCTCCATTTCGGCATGCTGCGCACGATCGTCACGCGGCCTATGGCGCTCGCGATCGACGTGGCGTCGCCCTTCACCACGACATCAGAGGGAGCGTCCTTCCGCGGTTCACGCACATTGAGTGGCAGGGCCAGGATGCCGAGTCCCGGCAGCGGAGGGAGCCACGCCAGTACTTGGCGTCGCTCTACTTCATGATTGACCGGATAGAAGCGCGGGGCTTCGATGCGTGCGTAACGACGCTCCGTTGCGATCACCTGCGCGGGAAAGGGCAGCGCGCCGCCCGGCGATACGTCTTTTCGGCGACCCGCCGAGCCGGGGCCCACGGGAACGTGGGCGAGCGCCACGTCGAGTTGGAGCTGAGCGAGGCCACCACGTGCGCGCGGAACGCGATTGCGTACCAACACGGTCGAGTGCCACGCCGCTGTGTGGGCACGGGCTCGATCCGCGTCATAAGCGACCAGCGTGGCGATGGCGGCTGCACGCAACTCTGCACCGAGCGCGCCGACGTC
>JBFMFA010000376.1:0-4287 GCA_040753195.1 Gemmatimonadota bacterium
GCGCGCAACAGCCGACGCGGACATGGTCGCTGTCCGCGCGGCCCGCTGTGTCGATCGGGAACCGGCCGGACGATACGACGTCGTTCGAGTTGGTCGTCGGCGCGACGCGCCTGCCTGACGGTCGCGGTCGTGTGGGGGATCTCGGCGCCTACGCGCTGCGTCTCTTTTCGCCGGAGGGCAAGGCGATCGGGAGTTTTGCGCGAAAGGGCTCCGGTCCTGGTGAAATCACCTACCTCCGCTTTCTGCTACGCTGCGGCGATTCGCTGTTCACCATGGACGTGCAAAACGGCCATCGCGTCGATGTGCGCAGTTTGGCTGGCAGTCGCGCGCGCACCTTCCGCTTCGGGTCGCCGCAGGGCGGCAACGTTCCCTACGAGAGTGCCTGCAACAACAATCGCATCTTTGCCCATTACGGCTGGGAAAGGATGAAAACGCCGCTCGCTGGGGTTTATCGGCCGCAAGTCCCGTTTTGGCTTTCCGGTCCAGATTCCGCAATCGGGAAGCTGTTCGGTGACCTCGATGGGTCGGAGCGCTTCGGTCGTGTCGGAAAGGATCCAGAAACAGGACGTCCATGGGCGTCCGCCGGCCCGTTGCCGTTTGGCAAACAACCTGCGATCGCAATCGGCCGCGATCGCGTGTACATCGGAAGTGCCAATCGCTACGAAGTGCTTGTCTTCGATCTAGAGGGCAAGCGCCTAACGAGCATCACGAAACCGAACGATGGGGTTGCGACTACACGCGCGGACATTGAAACCGCCATCGACAAAGCGGCAGCCGGTCGGCCAGACAGCGTGCGCGCCCGCATCGCTCAGAGCTACGCGACGATGCCTCTTCCGAAGACTTTGCCGCCATACGCCCGATTCGTCGTCGACGCCGACGATCTCTTGTGGGTCCAGGACTTCCCACGAGCGCAATTGCGGACCGTGCGCTGGTCCGTTTTCGACCGAACGGCGAGGGCGATTGCCGAGCTTGCCCTGCCAACCCACCTGGAGGTGTACGAAATCGGCCGGGACTACGTCCTGGGGCGGTACGTGGATCCCGAGGAAGCGGTCCCGGAGGTCCGCCTCTACCGGCTCAGCCGCCGTTGACCCCGTCTCGCTGAGCGTCTACTTTACACGGCTCTCGTAGAACCTCAGTCCTGCAATGACTTACGCCATTATCCGCACCGGCGGCAAACAGTATCGGGTCGAGCCAGGCGCCACGCTCCGCGTTGCGACGCTCCCCGGTGACGCCGGCGCCAAAATCGAATTCAAAGACGTTCTCCTCGGCTCCGACGGAAAGTCAGTAAAAACCGGCGCGCCGTTGCTCTCCGGTGCCAAGGTTGTCGGCGAGATCGTCAAGCACGGCCGGTCCGACAAGATCATCGTCTTCAAGTTCAAGCGCCGAAAGAATTACGCGCGCAAGCAAGGGCATCGTCAGGCGTTCACCGAAGTTCGTATCAAAGACATCAAGCTCGGCTAGCTCCAAGCCGAACACTGAAAACTGAGTACTCGTTATGGCTCATAAAAAAGGTGTCGGTTCGTCTCGCAACGGACGCGACAGTAATCCCAAATATCGCGGCATCAAGAAGTACGGCGGCGAAACCGTGCGCGCCGGGAACATCATCCTGCGCCAGTGCGGCACCAAGTGGCATCCGGGTCGCAATGTCGGTCTTGGCACAGACTACACGATCTATTCGCTCATCGATGGCGTGGTGAAGTTCGAGCACAAGAGCCGCGCGCGTTATCGCGTCAGCGTCTATCCCGCCGAGGCTTCCGCGTAACCGCGTAGTGGCCGCACGTTAGGCGGCCCGCACCATCGACAATACACCGCTCGCAGACTCAGCGCCCGGCCGTCCTCAAGACACCGGGCGCGTCTTCTTTGGTGTCCTCGCGCTCTACGTCGTTCTCGACCTCTCCGCTCGGACGCTGCAGAGTTTTCGCGGCGAATACGGCGTCGTTGTTTGTGCGTTTGTGCTCATCGCCGCGCTCATCGTGGAGATGGTGGTCCCGGGGGGCAGACCCACTAGCATCGATCAGGCGCTTCGTGCCTTGGGCTTGCGTGCGCCGAGTTGGTGGGCGCTGGCAGCAGCGATGCTGGCCGGCGTGTTGCTCATCGTGCTGATGTGGTCGTACGGTGCGGCTACGAACACGACCATCACGGTCCGTCCGGACGCGCTGTGGCTTGCGGTCGGCCTGGTCGCTCAGGGGGGAGTGGCGGAAGAAGTCGTCTTCCGGGGGTTCCTCTTTCGCCGGTTGCGCCTAACGCGGTCGTTCTGGCGCGCCGCCGGGTTGGCGGCGATCCCCTTTGTGGTCGTGCACAGCATCCTGTTCCTGACGCTGGATTTCGTCGTTGCTCTCGCCTCGCTGATTCTCTCGCTGCTGATCTCGTTCCCGCTTGCATGGCTCTTCGAGCGCGCAGGAAACTCCGTCTGGCCGCCCGCCCTTGTGCACGCGGTCATCCAGGGCGCGATAAAAGTCGTGGAGGCTGAGCCCAGCCGGTTCCAAGGGCTGGCACTTTTCTGGATGGGAGTTAGCGCTGCGGTCCCTTACCTGTTCTTTTTCCTTCGGCCATCCGCTGGCACAACGGCGCCACGATGACGTACTCTCATGGCAGGATCACTTCCCTTAGACCTTAGACCTTAGACCTGCTCTTCTTATGAGCATTCTCAACAAGCTGAAGACCGAGCTCGACCGCGCCGGACGCGCTGCAGCCGGAGCGCTGGACGAAGGAAAGCTGCGCCTCGAGGCCTTTCGCGCCCGCCAACTCGCGGACAAGTCAGCGGAAGCGTTAGGCTACGCTGTGTATCGCGCGAAAAAAGCGGGACAGGAGCTCGATGCAGCAACGCTCCAGCGTCTCTACGACGCGCTCGACGCGCGCGAGCTGGAAGTCGCGGCGTTGGAAGCACGGATGAAAAAAGAAGACGAAGGCAGCAAACCCGAAAGCGGGGAGGCAAAGGCGTAAGACGGAAGGGGACAGCAACGCTTTTCCCTTACGCCTCACGCCTCACGCCTCACGCCTTACGCCTAACTACGGCCGATAGCTCGGCGGCAACGTTAGGTACCGCCGCATCAGCTCGTCCTGCCGCGACGGCGCCAGCACGTTTCTCCCCCGCACATAGACGTGCGTCGGTCGCGTGTTCAGTTCCAAGGGATCGCCCGTCCATACCACCAGCGTTGCGTCCTTGCCGCGTTCCAATGTGCCTACGCGGTTGTCCACACCAAACGCACGCGCCGGCTCCAGCGTGATCGCGCGCAGGGCATCCTCCCACGACATGCCGAAGGACACGGCGACGCCCGCTTCGTACTTCACGTTGCGCGCGTTGAAGGCATCCGCACCGCCGGCCACGATGACCCGCACACCCGCGCGTCGCAGCAACGCGGCATTGTCCTGCCGCGCACCCAACATGCTGAAGGTGTTCGGTGCGTTGTTGAGCGACCCCACGATCACCGGCACATTCTCCCGCGCCAGCCGTTCGGCGACCTGCCACGCCTCAGCACCGCCGGCGATGATGAGCGAGATGTTATGTTTGCGCGCCATCGTCATGGCCGCGTCGATATCGCTGGCGCGATCGGCTTCGAGCACCAGCGGCACGCGACGCGAGAGCACCACGCCTAACGCCTGCAGGTCGCGCGCTGGCGCCGCCGTTGGGCGCGTGGAGGTGCGTTCCACGTCGCCGCGCCCGGGCCGGTAGTTGCGCGCATCGGTCAGCAACGCATCCATACGGCCGATGACCTCGCCGCGCGCCTGCCCGCGGTTTTCCCCCTTGCTCGCCATGTCGGCGACGATCGCCGCCGGTGCGCGCAGCAGCATGTCACTGACCGTGGCACCGGTGGACAAGTCAATCACGGCCGCTTGCCCGGATACGAAGTTCGCTCCAGGAACGACCCCCGCGACGACGACGCCGTCATTGCGTGTGACCTGCAGGTGCGGTGAGGACGGATTGATCCCCAACCACGCCTCAAAGCTTGCCGCCACACCGCGTTCACCGGCGGCGCGCGCGTCCTGCGTCTCCTGCACCTGACCCACTTCGTTCACGCCTAACGTGGTCAGCGCGTTGAAGATGCCCGGCGTCACCCAGCGCCCCTGCGCGTTGATGCATTCCGCGCCCGAAGGGCAGGGGAGACCGGCTCCTACCTGCGTGATGCGTCCGTTTTCGAAGATGACCGTTCCATTCTCGATGACAGGCCCGCTGACGGGATAGACCCGTGCGCCGGTGACGGCGACGGTCTGACCGGCCGCCGCGGAGGCGACGACGCACGAGAGCGCGAACGTGATGGCGATACGCATGTCAGCGCCCCCCCGCGC
>JBFMFA010000377.1:0-4285 GCA_040753195.1 Gemmatimonadota bacterium
GCTAGGCCCGACGAGCGGTATTCGGCGGCCCGCTTTGCGGATTTGGCGCACGATGCGATCCGGGAGCATAACGAAGCCCAGCGGCCGATCATCGTCGTCGGCGGCACGGGCTTCTACGTCAAAGCGCTCTTCGAACCGCTCTTCAACGAACCGCCACTGGACGCGGACCGTCGCGAGAAGCTCGGTCGGTACCTCGCCGATGTCGACACGGAGACGCTACGGGCGTGGTGCTCGGTCATCGATCCGTCGCGACGCGCGCTGGGGCGCACCCAGCTGCTGCGTGCTATTGAGGTGGCTCTGCTGAGCGGCAAACGTCTCAGTGACCTGTTTCACGATCGGCGTCAGGCGCCTGCGCTGGAACCGCGCTACCTCATCGTGGACCCGGGCCCACGCCTGCAGGAACAGATCGAGCAGCGGCTGGATACGATGTTCGCACGGGGGTGGATTGACGAGATACGGCGCCTCATGACGTCAGTCCCGCCGACGGTACCAGCTTGGAAGGCTACGGGGTATGACGTGCTCCGGAGTTATGTTGTGGGCGAGGGGCGGCATGGAGATCTTGCCGCGACCCGCAACGCGATCGTCATCGCCACGCGGCAGTACGCCAAGCGGCAACGAACGTGGTTTCGGCACCAACTTCAAGGCGACATTCACATGCTCGACCCTAACGAGGGCTCCGCTCTCGAACGCGCGCTGGAATGGATGCGAGGCGCCAGCGCATGAATATCGGCATAACGTGTTATCCCACCTATGGTGGCTCGGGCGCCGTTGCGACCGAGCTCGGGATGGCGCTCGCCGCGCGAGGGCACGAAGTCCACTTCATCACGTACAGACAGCCGTTCCGACTGCCGCGCTTCCTGCCGCGGGTGTACCTGCACGAAGTCGACGTGGGGAAGTACCCCCTCTTCGAATATCCGCCATACGACCTCGCTCTCGCCGTGCGCATGCACGAAGTCGTGCGTGGGCACAAGCTCGATCTGCTGCACGTCCACTACGCCATCCCGCACGCAACGAGCGCCTGGATCGCCAAGGAGATGCTGCGCAAGGACGGTGAGGACATTACCGTCATCACCACGCTGCACGGCACGGACATAACGATCGTCGGTCAGGATCGCTCCTTCTACCCGATCACGAAGTTCTCCATCGAGAAATCGGACCGCATCACGGCCGTGTCCGACTACTTGAAACGCGAGACGATCGCGGCCTTCGGTTGCACGGGGTGCGAAGTCGACGTGATCCACAACTTCGTGGATGGCGAAGTCTATCGGCGTACTCGTTATGCGGCGCAGCTGCGCGAGGTCGCCGGCGACAAGAAAGTGCTCATGCACGTGTCGAACTTCCGCGCCGTCAAACGCGTGCGCGACGTGGTGCGTATCTTTGCGCGCGTGCAGAAGGAAATTCCGAGCGTGCTCGTCATGGTCGGTGACGGTCCCGATCGCCCCGACGCCGAAGACGAGGCGCGCGCGCACGACCTCACGGACTCGGTCTTTTTCCTTGGCAAGATCGACGCGGTCGCGCCGCTTCTCGCTTCCGCTGACCTGTTTTTGCTCCCCAGCAAGTCGGAATCATTCGGGCTCAGTGCACTGGAAGCGCTGGCGTGCGGCGCCCCGGTCATCGGGTCGGACACCGGCGGCCTTCCCGAGGTGGTGCGCAACGGCGTGACCGGCGTTTTGCGGCCCGTGCAAGACATCGATGGAATGGTGACCGCCGCGATTTCAATCCTCGGCGACGAAAACCGTTGGCGCGCGATGAGTGACGCAGCCGCGACGGATGCGCGCGAGCGATTCTCTCGCGATCAGATCGTCGCGCAATACGAGGCGCTCTACGCGGACGCGATCGCGACCGCGGCGGGACAATCGGTCTCCAAGACCTCCGCCTAACGCATGACCGTATTTCAGGCCATCGTGCTCGGCGTGCTTCAGGGGCTCGCCGAGTTTCTTCCGATTAGCTCGTCGGCGCATCTGGCGCTGGCGCCCTGGGTTCTCGGGTGGCAGGACCCCGGCCTCGCGTTCGACGTGGCGCTGCACGTCGGGACTCTTGTTGCCGTCTTGTGGTACTTCCGTCGCGACTGGATCGCGCTCATTCGATCGGCGTTCGACATCGTGCGCAAGCGCGCGGTGACGACGCCTGACGAGTGGCGCGTCATCTTTTTGGTGATCGGTACGATCCCAGGCGCCATCGCCGGGCTCCTGCTCGAGGACATTGCTGAAACGTCATTTCGCACGCCGGCACTCATCGCCGTCATGCTCATGATCATGGGCATCGTGCTCTGGGCCGCCGATCGCTACGCGCGCGCTGATCGTCCGCTCCCGGAGATGACGTGGCGAAACGCACTCGCGATCGGTGTGGCGCAGGCCTTTGCGCTGGTGCCAGGTGTGTCGCGATCCGGCGCGACGATGACCGCCGCGCGTCTGCTGCGTTTCGATCGCCGCAGTGCCGCCGTATTCAGCTTCCTTCTCAGCATGCCCATCACGGCGGCGGCGGCTGTGGTGAAGGTGCCGGACGCGATTACAGCCGGCGGCTTTTCGGCGCCGCTGATTGCCGGGGTGTTGGCCGCGGCATTGAGCTCCTGGCTGGCGATCGCCGTGCTCCTGCGTTATCTGGCGCAGCACACCTTCGGGATCTTTGCGCTCTACCGGCTCGCGTTAGGGGTGCTGATTCTCGGGCTTGTGGCGGCCCGTGCCTGAGGTCGTTGCGGCATCGCTCGACGGTGCCACCGCCGCCGAGTTGGCGCGCGAACTGTCGCTCCCGGCGGTCCATCTGTACTCTCAGGTCGCGTCGACGATGGACGTGGCGTCCACGTTAGGCGATCGCGGCTGTGCCGCCGGAACGCTGGTCGTGGCGGACGAGCAGCTTGCCGGTCGTGGCCGCAGCGGGCGGCGTTGGTCCTCGTCGCCGGGCGCGGGATTGTGGCTCACGCTGATCGAGCGTCCCAACGATCCCGCCGCGCTGCCGTTACTTCCGCTGCGCATTGGGCTGCGCGTGGCTCGTGTCCTGGAACGCTGGACGGCGGCGCCGATTCAGCTCAAATGGCCGAACGATCTCTTGGTCGGTGGCCGCAAACTCGCCGGGATTCTCATCGAGGCTCGCTGGCGCGATCAGCGCTTGGACTGGGTGGCGATCGGAGTCGGCATTAATCTGAGCCCACCCGCAGACGTCGCGGACGCGGCTCACCTAACGAATGCGAGCCGACGCGTGGTGCTGGCTGAGCTTATTCCGGCGGTACGGGCGGCGGCCAGCGCTCGGGGACCATTGAGCAAAGCGGAACTCGAGCAGTACTCCTCGAGGGACTTCGCACGCGGCAAACGTTGCGTCACGCCAGTCGATGGCGTCGTTGAAGGCATTGGCGAGAGCGGGGAACTGCTCATCCAAACCGCGACAGGGCTCCAGAGCTATCTTTCAGGCTCCTTGGAGTTTGCCGTGACCCGTGACCCGTGACCCCTGACCCCTGACCCCTGACCCATGGTCCTGGTCTTCGACGTCGGGAATACAGAAACAACGATCGGCGTTTTCGCGGGCGAGGAGTTGCGCGCGAATTGGCGCGTCACGACCGACGTCGCGCGCACGCCTGACGAGTTACGGCTCCTCATCCGTGGCTTGCTGGATTCATCGGGGATTCAGAGCTCCAACATCCACGGCGTGTGTATCGGCTCGGTTGTACCGATGCTCACCGCGCCGCTCGCTGAGGCGTGTTATACCCTAACGGGGGCGCGTCCCATCATCGTCGACGGTCGTTCGGCGCTGCCTATCACGCTCGACGTTGTCGAGCCGCAGACCGTCGGCGCCGATCGCATCATCAATACCCTCGCCGCCAGCCGTTTGTACGCGCGCGACACCATCGTCGTGGACCTCGGCACGGCCACGACGTTCGACTGCATCACGAAAGACGGCGTCTTTCTCGGTGGTGTGATCGCCCCCGGGGTGCGCACGGCGATGGAAACGCTCGTCCGGCGAACATCCAAACTTCCGCAGACGGAGCTGTATGCGCCCACCGAGGTGATTGGGCGGCGCACGGAGGACTGCATCCGATCGGGCGTGGTCTTCGGTTCGGCCGAAGCCATCGATGGTCTCGTTAGGCGGATCAAGGCGGAGTGGCCCGGTGACGACGAGCCGCTCGTTGTGGCGACGGGTGGGCTGGCGGAGGCATTGGCGCCCTTCTGCGAGTCGTTCGAGAAAGTGGTCCCGGAACTGACCTTGGTCGGGCTGCGCCTCGCGTTCGAACTGCTGAATCAGCCGGCGACCGTGCGCTAGCAGACGGCCGGCTGCGCGGTAAGTTGTTACCCGT
>JBFMFA010000378.1:0-4284 GCA_040753195.1 Gemmatimonadota bacterium
GGCCGGCGCGATTCGCTTGCGCCCGATCCTCATGACGACGTGCGCGTTGATCGCCGGCATGATGCCGATCGCGTTAGGCCTCGGCGAAGGCGCCGACTTCCGCGCCCCGTTAGGGCGAGCGGTGATCGGCGGGGTGATTACGTCGACGATCCTGACGCTGGTGGTGATCCCGACGCTGTACGAGATCCTGGACGAGTGGCGCAGCGCGCTGTCCCGCCGCCTTGGCTTCCGTGTAGCGCAGAAGACCGCCGAACATCGAGTCCCGGCAGGACTGCAGCCGGAAACCGGCGACTAGGTCGTCGTCGCTAGCTACTAGGTCATAGCAGGTAACCGCCTGCTATGACCTGGCGACTATCGACTATGACCTAGTCAGCAGTTCCTCTCCGGCGCAGCTCATGCGTGGCGGCGATCAAACGCTCGCTGTAACGCCCTGCCGCCTCGTTGTCTTCGCGTTGCGGCGGCACGAACGCAGGATCCTGCGGTTCGCGCACGCCGATTCGGTTGACCATCAAGTCGCCGCCTAACGCTTCCACCGTCGACTCGAACTGCTCGACCGCTTCGAGGATGTTCGCCACGTCCTCGTCGCTGTCGCTCGGCGTTACCGGGATCCGGCGATCGCTCAGCCGATTTTCGGCTTCCTTGCGCACGCTCTGGAGTTCTTCGGCGCGGCTTTGCTCAAGAGGCGCGTCGCGCCCTTCCACGGTTTCACTCATGCGTTACCTCCGCGATGACTGCGCGCGACCGGCATTTCGGCGGCCGGGTGAATGCGCAAACTGCTCTTCACTGTGATGCGCTTCGACGAACCAGAGGAGTTTGTCGGCTTCGCGGACGATGTCGATCAACATGTCCGAACTGCCCATGTCTTCCAGCTCCTCCGTCTGCTCGATTCCTTCGCGCACGAGCTCGGCAAGGCGAGCGAGCGCGGCCGAAATCGCCTGCACGTGGTCTCGTTCATCGACGAGCGTTGTCGAGTATTCCTCCAGCCTCGTCCGCTGGGCAACGAGCTGGACGGTAGCTTCGGCGGTGCCGCCCAGCTGGACGACACGCTCTGCGATCACATCTGTCCATGCACTGGCAGCCTCTGCCACCTTGTCGAACAGTTCGTGTAGCGCGATGAAATTGGGTCCTTTGACGTTCCAGTGGGCGGTCTTCGCCTGAAAGTACAGATCACTGACGTCGACGAGGCGCGCATTCAGGGTTTCGGCGACCTGGGACCGGGTGTCTTCCGGGAGTGTGTTGTGTGTGGGATGCATACATTTCTCGTTAGGCGCTGGGTTCAGTCGTACCTTGCGCGCGCCGACTACGAGAAGCAAGAAGCAAACCCCCTACGCCGCCGTACTCCATAGCCCGGCTCGGCAGGGCGCCGCGGCCAGCGTCAGCCGTTCGGCCTATTCGTTGGCCCACTCCGCCGTAATGATGTCCAGATCTTTCATGAGGACGTCGGCAGCATCGCGCGCCAGCTGCCACGCTTGCTCCACATGGCGTTTTTCTGTGCGCAGATTGCCGATCGCGAGGCGCAGCGTAAACCGACCGTTCAGCTTTGTGTGTGACAGAAAGGCGCGACCGCTCGCGTTCACGCGATCGAGTATCGCCTGGTTGAGCTGATTCGTCATCGCCTCGTCCAAGCCGGCTGGTGCGCACCTGAAGCAAACAAGCGAGAACGTGACCGGCGCCATCAGTTGCCATGAGCTGTCCTGCTCGACCCACGATGCGAAGTCCCGGGCGAGCTGCATGTGCGCGCGCAGACGTTCGATGAGTCCATCAACGCCGAACGCTCGAATCACCATCCACAACTTGAGCGCGCGGAAGCGACGGCCGAGTTGCACGCCGTAGTCCATCAGGTTCACCACGTGGTCCTGCTCGGCGGTTGTCAGGTATTCCGGCACAAGCGCAAAAGCGCGCTTGAGGACCTCAGGTTTGCGTGTGTAAAGCGCCGAAATGTCGACAGGCGTGAAGAGCCATTTGTGGGGATTGACGACGAGCGAGTCGGCACCGTGTACGCCCGCAAGCGTATCGCGGCGCTCGGGGACGATCGCCGCCACGCCGGCGTACGACGCATCGACGTGCAGCCATAACGAGTGACGCGCACAGATTTCGGCGATCGCCGGGACCGGATCGATGCTGGTCGTCGCTGTTGTGCCGACGGTGGCAACTACCGCCAGCGGCAGCATGCCGCGAGCGCGGTCCTCGACGATAGCGCGTTCGAGGACGTCGGTCCGCATCTCAAATCGCTGGTTCGCCGCGATGGAAATGAGGTTGTCCTGGCCGAAGCCTAACGCGATGACAGCCTTGTCAACGGACGAATGGGCGTGCTGTGATGCGTAAACTCGCAGCGGTGGGAGGTCGTCGCGGCCCGCCATGCCGCGTTTGCGGATGTCGAGATCGGGCTTCGCCTCCCGTGCCGCGGCGAGCGCCAACATCGTGCCTATCGAAGCGGTGTCGTTGATGACGCCGAACCAGCCAGCGTCGAGGCCCAGCATCTGCCGGAGCCAATCGAGAGCGCGCAGCTCGAGCTCCGTCGCCGCGGGCCCCGTCTTCCACAACATCGCGTTGATGTCCAGCGCGGCTGTCAGGTATTCCGCGAGAATTCCCGGGGCCGAAGCCGAGATGGAGAAATAGGCGAAGAACCCGGGATGATTCCAATGCGTGGTGCCGGGGAGGATGATCTTCTCGAAATCGTCGATGATCGCGTCGAGCGGCTCGGCGCGCTGTGGCGGCTGTGTAGGGAGCTGTGCGGCGACCTCGCCCGGTGCAACATTGGCGAGCACCGGATACTGCTCGGGGTGCTCGAGGTACTCTGCGATCCAGTTCGTTAGGCGCTCGGCGGCGCGGCGGAACTCGGCAACGGGAATATCCTGTGGCATGGGGGATGTGCTAGGCGCACGCCGGTTCGTCGACCACCGGTGGAGTGGCCGGTTTCCGCGCAACTTGGCTCGCGCTCACGATCAGCGCTACCGCAAACAGGATGATCGCAAACGCCGCGAAGGCGCGGGGCGCGAGATGCTCGTTGAACAGGATCCAACCACTGATCGCTGCGATCACCGGATTCACGAACGCGTAACTCCCCGCCGTGGCCGGCGATGAATGACTCAGGAGATACACGTACGCGCTGAAGCCAACGATGGAGCCGAAGATCACGAGGAAGGCGAAGGCTTGCCACCACGCGGCGGAGAGCTGACCAGGACTCACACCACGAAACTGGCCGAGAATCAGAGCGATGGGGAGCAGCGCGGCGCCACCAGCCAGCATCTGCGACGCGGTCTGCATGAACGGTGATTCGGGACGCGCGGCCTGGCGTGAATAGATTGATCCGCCGGACCAGGCTATGGTACCGAAGAGAATCAGCACCGCGCCTAACGGGTTGAAGGCGCGTGCCCCGTTCTGCCGTGCGCTCATGAGCACGGCGATGCCAATGACACCGAGGACGAGCCCCACGACGACACGCATGCCGGGTCGCCGCCCGTCGGGCCGCAGCCAGTCGAAGAGTACCAGAAAACCGGGGGTCATGGCGACGAGCACGGCCGCGATGCCTAACGGGACGATGTGCACCGCCCAGGCGACGAATGCGTTGCCAAGACATAGCAGGAAGCCCACGATTACCGCCACGCGCCACTCCGCGCCGGTGAGACCGGGGACGCCGCGCCAGCGCAACCACGCGAACAACACACCACCCGCCACGAGAAAACGCACCGCCGCCAACGCAAATGACGGCAACTCCGCAACCGCCACACGATTCGCGATGTAGGTGATCCCCCAAACCAGATACAGGGCGATCGAGGCGAAGACGATACCGCCCGTTGAACCGTGGGTCCCTCTTACTGCCATCGGAAGAGTCTCACAGCGAGCACAAAGGGGATCACAAACCAAACCGAAAGAATGAGCAGCTCAGGGGCGACAGCGCTCCACGCGCCGCCTTGCAGCATGTTGGCGCGAAAAGCATCCACGGCCGCCGTCAGCGGGAGCGACTGAATGAACGGCTGCACGGCGTCGGGAAAGTTGCTCGCGGAAAAAAAGACGCCGGAGCCAACCCACATCGGGAGCATGACGACGTTCATCAGTCCCGACGCGCCTTCGATGGTGCGTGCGCGCGCCGCAATGAAGAGTCCGATCCCGCCGAATGCCAGCGTCGCGGCGACGGCGATGAGCATCAATTGGAGCACGGCACCGCGCAGCGGCACGCCAAACACGAGCGCCGCGAACCCGACGATGAAGGCCACCTCGGCGACCATCAGCGTTAGGCGCATCAACAGGAACGAGAGCAGGTAGTGGGGGCGCTTCATCGGC
>JBFMFA010000379.1:0-757 GCA_040753195.1 Gemmatimonadota bacterium
AAGCCGAACGTTGCAGGACTCAGGATCCAGGCGAGATTGGCGGCGAGGAGGACGCCACCACCGATGTAACCGAGAGCGTAACCAGCAGTCGAGACGCGGTCGACTTCCGCGGCGGAAGAGATGTGAGGGAGTAGCGCCTCGTAAAAAACCGTGCTGGCCGATGCGCAGATCAGAGCTAGCGCGAAGAGCGACAAACCGATGCCGACGTCCCCGGCGCCGACTGTGTACAGCCCGGCCACGGACAGTGCGCCTAACACCAGAAACAGGCCGAGGAAGCGCTTCTTCGCCGCAATAAAGTCGGACAGTGTGCCGAGTACTGGCCCCATCGAGGCGACGACGATCGCGACGACTGTATTCGCTGTCGCAAGGAGCTGGTTCGCTCCACTCGCCGGCATTCCGGAAGCAACGACCTGGACGAAATACACAGGAAACACGGCCACCATGATGGTGGTCTGCACCGAGGAGATTGCCCAGTCGTACATCGCCCAGGCGCGCAGCTCCGGGCGATGCAGGCCAACACGCTGAAATAGTGATTGCATGCCGTGCGTCTCTCTGCCCCGCTGCGTTAGGTTAGATCGATACCTTGTGCTGAACTCCACGCGCTGGCATCGACCGCTCCGTCCAATAAGCCTGTTAGTAACGGCTGTGGTCGTGCTATTCTGTTTTGCGTGTGAACGTCCGGCTGGACGAGCGGCCAATGATACAGGCGCTCGTGGGGGCTACCGTCCCGGAGACACCAAACCCGTGGCGGCCCACC
>JBFMFA010000379.1:767-4276 GCA_040753195.1 Gemmatimonadota bacterium
TCGCCCGGGCCGGGGGCCCGCCCCCCCCTGCCCCCGCGCCGGGGGCCCGCCTGCCCCCCCCCCCCCCCCACGGCAGTGGCGCCCCTCTTCCGTGACTGGACGCTCGCGGCAGGGCGGCACTTACTGGTCTCAGCAGGCGCCAATGATACCGCAGTGGTCGTATTCCCGGAATTTACGGCGGATTCCGATCTCGCGAACGTCGAGTTCACGCTCGGATCCGATGCACTCGTTGCGTACGATCTCTTTGCGTCCGATGCGCGTGTGTCGACGGGGCGCCTAACGCGTGTCACGACAACCCCTCGCGCCGGCTGCGACGCATGGCCCACGGCTCAGATTGCGGGTGACTCATTGCGTGCGTGGACGATCGGTTTGGCGGCGGGCGTTGCACGCGCGGTCGCCTATGCAGCCCTCAACGAGCTGCAGGGGCGTGATTCAGCCGCGCTGGTCGTCAACCTCAGCCGGCTCGCCTCCCAGGCACCTAACGACACGTCTGCCTCATTCCGTGGACTTCCGTACGTCGTTCGATCCGCATACCGCGCTACTCTCGTCGATACTCAGGCCTTTGTGCTGGCCGAGCTGGTCCGGCGCGTAAATGTCGAAGCGAATCCGTATGAAGAACGTACCATCGTGATCGGGGAGCGCTCGCTGCGCTCGAGCGACGCACCGTACACGCTTCTATTCAGCGAGCGCCATAGTGGTGACGAGGAGCGCGTACCAACCACGGAACTCATCGGCCTTGTCGCGTTTGTCCGCGAAAGCGCGCACGCCGCCTTTGCCGCGCGCGACTTCAGCGATGGCGGAACGTACTTGATGTTCCTGCGCGGCCCCGATGGCCGGTGGGGCCTGCGCTGGCAGAGCGCCTACGCTGGTTGCTAACGCTTCGCCAGCTCGAGTAGTGTAACCTCGCGCGTGGCGCGCACGCGCAGGGGGATCTGCTCGCCAAGGCCGCGGGTCACGTACAGCGTCGCTGCCTCGTTAGGTACGAACCCCGCAGGAAAGTGACGCGTCGCCGCGCGGCTGAGCGTCACCGGCGCGCCGACCAGCGGAAAGGAGATTTGCCCGCCGTGCGTATGCCCGGCCAGGACCGTGACGTAAGGCGGAATCGGCCCGGCGCGTTGCCGAACCACGATATCCGGATGATGCGACAGCACCAGCCCGGCGTCGATGTCGCGCCAGCCCACCTGCGATACATCTGCCACTCCGCGACCATCGCGCGCGATGTCGGTACTTCCAAAAACGCGCAGCACGCCGCCACCGCGGATGACGTCGGAGTGCGCGTCGCGTAGCACATGAACTCCCGAGCGCGCCAGCGCCGCACTCACGTCATCGGCTCCGGCGTCGACATCATGGTTTCCAAGTACGGCATAAACACCGTCTCGTGGGTGCAACCGCGCCAGCTCACGCGTCACGGTGCCGATGACGGTGCGGTACAAGAGGCGCGATACGGGCGGAAACATCTCGGTCGAGTATCCATAGTCGCCCACCAGAGCGCAAAGATCCGGGTCGTGGGCGTTGATGACGTCGATTGCGTATGTCAACGCGCGTTCACTCCGCCAGGGCGCGAGGTGGAAGTCCCCGATGACCGCTATGCGGTAGCCCGCCAAGCGGGACGAGCGTAGCACGTGCGCGGTGACGTATTCGACGACGGGCAACACGTGATGCGCGCGGGCTAACGACTGAATGGCATCGAGCGCTCGCCTAACGCCGTAGGCGGGCGTGTTTCGCGCACCATCGTGGCCAGCACGACGAGAGTAACGACGTATGGGGCGGCCAGAAATAGCTGATAGGGAAGCGTCCAGCCTAACGTCTGTGCCGCATACTGAACCGCGCTGGCCAAACCGAAAAGTAGCGCGGCTGCGAGTACACGCAGCGGTTGCCATCGACCAAGCGCAACGATCGCGATGGCAATGAATCCGCGGCCGGCTGACATGCCTTCGACGAATGTTCCCGCCTGCGCGAGGACCAATGCGGCCCCACTCAATCCGGCCATGGCAGTGCCGGCGAGAATGGCCAGCCAGCGTACTCGATCCGTTCGAATCCCAACGGCCTCCGCAGCGGCAGGGGATTCACCAACAGCACGCAGTGCGAGACCGGCATGAGTGCGTGATATCCACCAGTGCATGACGCAGCCGGCGACCACGGTGAGGTGAAATACGATCGGTTGCGCGAAAAGCGCACGACCGACAACAGGGAGCCTTTCGAGACCGAAGACCTGGGTTGCCGGCAGTGTGGGCAACGTCAGCGCGATGCCCTCCGCGCCGAAGTAGACCCGTGCAATGGCCGCCGTGAGTCCGAACGCGAGCAAAGTGATTGCCGTGCCGGTGATGATTTGATCGCCCCGCAGCGCAATCACGAAGAACCCAAAAATAGCGCCTAACGCGGCCCCGGCGAGGCAGCCCCCTAACAGTCCCGCAATGCTCCCCGCCGCCTGCGCGACGATCGCGGCACTCAGCGCCCCCGCCAGGACGCTCCCCTCCAATCCGATATTGATGCGCCCACTCCGTTCGATGAGTAACTCGCCGAGCGCAGCGAGCGCGAGCGGAGTTGCAGCCCGCATACACGCATCCAGAAGGGCAGTTGCGAGGTCCATGTCGAACTACGTGCGCGCGGCGCGGGTGAAGATGCGCTCGCGCCCGGCGACAGCACGCACCGCCAGAATCGCGAGCACGAGTAGGGCTTGAACGACCCACGCTGTCACTGCCGGCACGCCGGCGTCGCGCTGCATGGTGCTCGCGCCCGCATCCAGACCCGCAAGGATGACCGCCGCTCCCACAATGCCTAACGGATGCAGACCGGCCAACAGCGCAACAGCGATCGCACTGAAGCCATACCCGGGCGACAGATTCTCGTATAGCGCGAATGAAACGCCGAGGACTTCGACCGCTCCAGCCAAGCCGCCAAGTGCCGCGCCCGTGACGAACACACGAAATGCCACACCTTGCGTGTTGATGCGTGCGGCAGTCGCCGCGGCGCGTGAGTTGATACCCGTTAGGCGTGCGCGAAACCCTCCCTCTCGTAAGCTGAGCCACACCCATGCGACGATGGCGACGGAAAGCGCGATCAAAAATCCGCCGTGAAGACGTGAGTCCGCTACCAAGAGCGGTAGTTGCCCCTCCACGGGGATACTGGAAGACTGTGGATAGATACGCGTGGGCTCCTGCAACGGTCCGCGCACGAGATAGCTGATGAACTGGGCGGCGATGAAGTTCATCATCAGCGTCGAAAGCACCTCGAACACTCCCCAACGGCGTAACATCCACGCCGGTAACAGTCCCCACGCCGCACCGGCGATTGCACCGGCCAGCAATCCGAGAACGACCTGCAACAGGCCGGGCTTGTTGGCCAACAGTACGATCCAGGTGGCCGCGGCGGCACCGGCCAAGAACTGGCCATCGCCTCCGATATTAAACACCCCAACCTTGAACGAGAGCGCGACCGCCGTCCCGAGCAGGATTAGCGGGACCGCCCTAACGAGTGTTGAGGACATGATCGCATCTGCAGATCCGAAT
>JBFMFA010000380.1:0-4264 GCA_040753195.1 Gemmatimonadota bacterium
CGACAGCATGTCCACGATCTCCTGTGTGATGTGGGCGCAAGACGCGCAGCGCATGCCGGCCGCGCCTGACGAGGGCACGGCCGTGCTCGCGTACTGCGATCTCAAGGTCTATCTCAAGACCGGACAAATCCAGATGGTCGTTAGGCGCCTGAAAGACGTCGGCGATGGCATGTGGCGCAAAGCGTTCGAGACGACGCGAAAACGACTCGATGCGGACGGTCTCCTCGATCCAGCGCGCAAACGCAAACTCCCGCTCTTTCCGCGCTGCATCGCGGTCGTAACGAGCGCCGACGGTGCCGTGCTGCACGACATCGTGACCGTCGTGCGCAAGCGCTGTCCCAGCGTAAACCTCGTACTCATTCCGGCAACGGTGCAGGGTGACGAAGCGCCGCGATCGCTCTGCCGCGCGCTGACGCGATTGCGCAAATGGGGTGAAGCGGATCTCGTAATCTTCGGGCGCGGTGGCGGATCGCGCGAAGATCTCTGGGCGTTCAACGATGAGCGCGTGGCCCGCGCCCTCGCGGCATGTCCGGTGCCGACCATCGCGGCCATCGGTCATCAAGTCGACGTCACGATCTGCGATCTCGTCGCCGACTACCGCGCGCCCACGCCTTCCGCCGCGGCTGAAGCGGCGGTGCCGGTGCTGTCCGATCTGCAGGCCGAGATCGCTGAGTACGCGCAGGCGTTGCGCCGCCAGGTCACCCGCGTCGTGTCGTTAGGCAACGAACGGCTGACGCATGTGACGCATCGCCTGCGCATGCACACCGAGCGGGCGGTCGAGCGCCGGCGGCTGCGCGTCGACGCCTTCGCGCGACACTTACACGCTCTCAGTCCCCTCGCCACGCTGGGACGAGGGTACGCCGCCGTCTTCGATGAGAAGGGCGCCTCGATCACAGATGTCAGCCAGCTCAGCCCGGGTGACGACGTGCGCGTGCGCATGCGCGACGGCTCCTTCGACGCCCGCGTGAACGCCACGACGCCTGGGAGCGTGCCGTGAAATTCGAGGAGTCACTGCAACGCCTCGAAGCGATCGTCAGCGAGTTGAATCGCGAAGACGTCCCGCTGGACCGCGCACTTACGCTCTTCGAAGAAGGGATCGGCCACCTGAAATCCGCATCCGCGGAATTGCAGCGCGCGGAGGGAGTGCTCAAGATGCTGGTGAAGAAAGCCGACGGCACCTTCGAAACGACCGAGCGCAGTGGTTGACGTCAGCCTAACGCCTCTCGCCAGCGAACGGGCGATTGTCGATCGCGCGTTGAGCACGGTCGCGCAGCAGGAGCTGCGTGCAGCGACAGGGCGCGTCGCTGAGGCGATCCGCTACGCGCTCGCGGGAAGCGGCAAACGCATCCGCGGCGCCATCGTCCTCGCAGCGTATCGCGCCGCCGGCGGCCTGGGTGACGTCAGCGGTCTGGCCGCCGCGGTGGAGATCGTGCACGCGTATTCGCTGGTGCATGACGATCTCCCGTGCATGGACGACGATGACTACCGGCGCGGACGCCTAACGGTGCATCGTCAGTTCGATGTGCGCACGGCCACGATTGCGGGCGTCGCCATGGTACCTATCGCTGTGCGCGCGGCGTATCGTAGCGCGCGCGCGATGGGGCTTGCACCCAGGCAGTCCCAGGAGATCGTGCGCGAGTTGATGGTTGCCTCAGGCGCCAGCGGGATGGTTGGCGGTCAGTGGCTCGATCTCGCCGGTGCGGGGTCGGCCATGACAATCGACGCGCTGGAGCGATTGCATCGGATGAAGACGGGTGCGCTCCTGTGTGCCAGCGCGCGCATCGGTGCCATCGCCGCCGGCGCGGACGCGCGAGTCCTCGCCGCCTTGAACACGTACGGCGCCGAGCTCGGGCTCGCTTTTCAGATTGTCGACGATGTGCTCGACGTCACGTCCACGAGCGAGGTGTTAGGCAAGACGGCGGGGATCGACGCATCACGCGGGAAAACTACGTACCCGGCCCTGCTCGGCGTGGAAGGCGCCCGCACACGTGCACGCGAGCACGCCAACGCCGCCCGTGAGGCGCTCCGCGGATTAGGTTTGCAGACGGAAGAGCTGGATGCGCTCGCCCGTTACGCCGTGGAACGAAGCGTCTAGCACCTCCGTACAGGGACGATATGCCATTGCTTGATACGATCCACTCGCCTGACGACGTTCGCCGCCTTACGCGCGACCAGTTGCCGCAGCTGGCCACCGATATTCGTGAGCGCTTGATCGATGTGTGCTCGCGTACTGGAGGCCACATCGGTGCAGGCCTTGGCGTCGTCGAGCTGACGATCGCCCTGCATTACGCCTTCGACACGCCGCGCGATCAGTTGGTGTGGGACGTGGGCCACCAGGGGTATCCGCACAAGGTCATCACGGGACGCAACGCGCAACTCGAGACGCTGCGGACCGAAGGGGGGCTTTCCGGATTCCTCAAGCGCTCGGAAAGCGCGTACGATGCCTTCGGCGCGGGCCACGCGGGGACGTCCATCTCGGCGGCGTTAGGCATCGCGGCCGGCCGCGACGTGCTCGGCGGCGACTATAAGGTCATCGCCGTGGTGGGTGATGGCGCGCTCACATGCGGGCTGGCATACGAGGGGTTGAACAACGCGGGCGCGTCGGAACGCGATATCATCGTCATTCTCAATGACAACGAGATGTCGATCGCACCTAACGTGGGTGCAATTTCCAAGTACCTCACGCAGGTGCAGCGCAACCCACTCTATAACCGCGTGCGCGCCAAAATCGGCCACGTCATCGAGCATGCCCCGGCGCTCAACAATCTGGTGCGCAAATGGGAGGAGTCGATGAAGTCCTTCCTCACACCGGGCGTGTTGTTCGAGGAATTGGGCTTCCGCTATTTCGGCCCCATTGACGGCCACGACTTGAATGCGATGGTCGATCTCTTCAGCGCCCTCCGCTCGCATACGGGCCCGCGTCTTGTGCACGTCATCACGCAGAAAGGGAAAGGGTTCCCGGCGGGTGAGCACGTGGAGAAGTGGCACGCCCTCCCGCCAGGCCACGATCCGTCGACGGGCAAGCAGCTCAAGTCCTCGTCAGGCAACGCCAACTACACGACGCTCTTCGGCCAGGGACTCGCGGACTTGATGCGCGAACGGGAAGACGTCGTGGCGATCACCGCGGCGATGCCTAGCGGAACGGGGACGAGCGTGGTCGCCAAAGCGCACCCAAAACGTTTCTTCGACGTGGGAATCGCCGAAGGGCACGCCGTGACCTTCGCTGCAGGTCTCGCCACGCGCGGCATTCACCCGGTGTGCGCGATCTACTCGACGTTCCTGCAGCGCGGGTACGACAACATCATTCACGACGTCGCGGTGCAGTCGCTCCCCGTTGTTTTCGCAATGGATCGTGCGGGTCTGGTGGGTGAAGACGGCGAAACGCACATGGGTCTTTACGACATTCCGTATATGCTGGCGGTGCCAGGGATGACCGTCACCGCACCGAAAGATGCGCGCGAGATGCTGGCGCTTCTCCGCAGCAGCGTTATGCATAACGGGGGGCCATTCTGTCTGCGCTATCCACGCGACACGGCACCGGACACGCCACCGCCCATGGCGGAAATTCCCGCGGTTCCATATGCGTCGTGGGAAGTGCTGCGCAGCGGCGCCGGCGAGTTTGCCATTCTGGCCGTCGGCACGATGGTGCGTCCGGCGCTGACCGCCGCGGAAACACTGGCTCAGGAAGGCTTCGACATCAGCGTGGTGAATTGCCGCTTCCTCAAGCCGTACGATGAGGTCACATTGGCCGCGCTAGCCTCGAACCATCGCCAATTCCTGGTGGTGGAAGAGGGATCCGTGGTCAACGGGTTCGGAGCGTACATGAGCGCGGTCTTGCAGCGAATCGATTCCGCCGTGCGCGTTGCAACCCATGGTGTCCCCGACCGCATCATCTACGCGGCGTCACGTGCGCGCCAACTCGCGACGTGTGGACTCGATGCCAGTGGAATCGCCGCGCGCGTGCGCGCGCTACATACCAGCGAAGCGATGACACCGTGATGCGAGTCGGCGTCGTCGGGAACCTCGGCTACGCGGACCTCCAGAACAGTCTCCGGCAACTGAGCGCCGCTGCGCCACCTGCCGGTGCGGAACTCGTCTTTGAGCCGGAGCTGCAATCGCTCCTGGGTGAGCACGCCAAGCCGTTCGACAGCGCCGGCATCGACGCGCTGATCACGTTAGGCGGCGATGGCACGCTGCTCCGGGCGGCTCGGGGACGGGGCGGCCGCGACATTACAATCCAGGGCGGCAACTTCGGCCAGCGCGG
>JBFMFA010000381.1:0-4260 GCA_040753195.1 Gemmatimonadota bacterium
GCTCGCGCAATCGCTCGAGCCCGACCTGGCCATCGCCGAAATCAGTCGCAGCCTCGTGCCGGGCTTTGCCGATCTTTCCGCGGTTTTTGTACGCGGAGACGATGGGCGTGTGCGGCCGGTCGCGTTTGCTGGTGACTCCTTAGTTGTACAGCGCCTGTGGGACAAGGAGCGGCGCCGGCCCATCGCGACGATTCCCTCGCATCCGGTGCACGTCGTACTGAATCAGGGGACGTCCGTGCTCATCGAAGAAGTGACGCCGGAAGTGGTGAGCCGCCTGGTACCTGACGAGCCGCGTTTGATGAATCTCGCGCACGAGTTGCGCATCAAGAGCATCATGTACGTCCCGCTGGTGGCCCGAGGACGCACGTTAGGCGTTCTTTCGGCAGCCACGACCGAAGGACGCAAGACGTTCACGCCGCGCGATCGTGAGCTCGCCGAAGAAATCGCGCGACGCTCGGCGATGCACCTGGACAACGCGCGCCTCTTCACCGCCGCCGAACGCGCTCGCGCCGACGCCGAGCGTGCAAGCCAGGCAAAGAGCGAGTTTCTGGCTGTGATGAGCCATGAGTTGCGTACACCGCTCAACGCGATTGCGGGGTACACCGAGCTGCTCGAAATGGGCGTTCGCGGGCCGGTCAATGAGCAACAGGCAGAAGACCTGCGACGGATCCGTCAGAGTCAGCGGCACTTGTTAGGCCTCATCAATGAGCTGCTCAACTTCGCGCGGCTCGATGCCGGCGGCGTTCATTTTGATTTTACGAACGTCTGCGTCGGCGAGTGTATCGCCGCCACGTTGACCTTGATCGCGCCGCAAGCGCGCGCGAATGGACTGGAATGTCGGGCCGACGACCTCGACCCGGCGCTGTTCGTGCATGCGGACGCGGAAAAGCTGCGTCAGATCCTGCTGAACCTCCTGAGCAACGCGGTGAAATACACGCCGAGCGGCGGACGTATCACGCTGCACGTGGATGTCGACGCGGAGCGCGTGCGTATCCAGGTGGCAGACACCGGAGCGGGAATTCCAGCAGACAAACTGGAGTCGATCTTCGAGCCTTTTGTCCAGGTCAACCGCACGCTGAGCACCATGAACGACGGGGTCGGGCTGGGCCTTTCAATCAGCCGCGACCTGGCGCGAGCGATGGGGGGCGATCTCACGGTTGCGAGCACCATGGGTGTCGGTTCGATCTTCACGGTGCATCTGAAGCGATCGAGCCCTGATCTGCAATCGTAGGCTCGTTAGGGCAAAGCCTTTCGGCTTTCGGCAGGAGTCTCACGCGCGACAGTCGGCGTCGCATACCCCGGCCGCTCTTCTTCTGGTACTCCCAGGTGCGTGCGCGCGCGATTGAGGGCGTCGTCGATGTTGCCAAAGATGTTCTCAGGACCAATGTCTTCGAGCGCCGCTGATCTGCCTAACGCGATCAAAGGCTGGGTGTGCACGTCCGCGAGGAGAACGAGCGTTCCATCCCGACGCGTACGGTGCACCAGATCCTTTAGCAGATGCAGGCCCGTTGAATCGAGCGCGGGGACGTTGCGCATGCGGATGATGAGGACGCGTGGTTTGCGCGCCACTTGCCCTAACGTGTCTTTGAACGTCTCCGCCGCGCCAAAGAAGAATGGTCCGTTGATTTCATAGACCTCGACGCCGCGTGGAATGGAGCGCCGGCTCACACTATTGGGATCGGTCGAGTACGGATCCCCCTCGTCATCCAGCTCCCGCTTGATGGCACTCACGTTCGTCACCGATGCCATTCGGTGCATGAAGAGGAAGGCGGCCAACACCATACCGGCTTCGATCGCCACCGTGAGGTCGACGAGAACCGTTAGGCCGAACGTGACCAGCAGCACGGCCACGTCGCTGCGCGGCGCCGTCAGTTCCACGCGGAACGCGCGCCACTCGCTCATGTGGTACGCCACAACGACCAGGATCGCAGCGAGCGTCGCTAGCGGAATCAGCGCCGCCCAGCGACCGAAGAAGAGCGTGATCAGCAACAGGGTGAGCGCGTGGATCATGCCGGCGACCGGCGTGCGTCCACCGTTTTTCACGTTCGTGGCCGTGCGCGCGATGGCGCCCGTCGCTGGGATGCCACCAAAAAGCGGCGTTACGACGTTCGCGGCGCCTTGCGCCACGAGCTCCATATTCGAGCGGTGGCGACCGCCAATCATACCATCCGCTACCACCGCCGAAAGCAGCGACTCGATCGCACCAAGCATCGCAATCGTTATGGCCGGACCCACGAGCTGCCGCGCTTGCTCCCACGTCACGTTAGGCAGAGTCGGGCTGGGAAGCGACGCGCTGATCCCGCCAAAGCGTGACCCGATCGTCTCTACCGGGACATCAAACAATCGCACGAGCGCTGTCACGACGATCAAAGCAACAAAGGGACTGGGAACGCGCCGGTTCACGCGCGGCCAAAAGATGATGATCCCCAAAGTCAGCACAGCGACGCCGATGGCGTAGCCGTTCGCGCTGGGCAAATAGTCGGCGAACGCTCTCCATTTCTCGATGAACTCCGCTGGGACATCACCCATCCGGAGGCCGAGGAAGTCCTTTACTTGGCTCGAGAAGATGATCACCGCGATGCCTGACGTGAAACCGGTGATCACAGGATGAGGAATGAACTTGATGACCGAGCCGAGCTTCACCGCACCGAGGATGATGAGCAGTATACCCGCCATCATCGACGCCACAATGAGACCGTCGACGCCGAACTTCTGCACGATGCCGTAAACGATGACGACAAAGGCCCCTGTGGGGCCGCCGATCTGCACACGCGATCCGCCGAGTGCGGATATCAAAAAACCAGCGATGATCGCGGTGTACAGGCCACGGTCTGGCGTCACACCACTCGCTATCGCAAAGGCGATCGCCAATGGCAGCGCCACAATGCCGACGATGATCCCGGCCGTCAGATCCGCGAAGAACTGCGATCGATTGTAATGCTGTAGCGTGGTGACGAGTTTTGGGATCAGCACGGCGATGGCCATCGAGTGAGCGTGCTGGACAAGTATAGACGAGCCGCGCGCTGACTCCAACGCGACGCGTTGATACTCACAGCGACGCGGCGGCGTGCGTAGCTTATGCCCCGACCGACGATGCAGCTCACGCTTCGCGAAGCCGCCACATATCTCGGTGTTGATGAACCGATCGCGCGTCGATGGATCACCGAGCGCGGCCTTCCGGTGCATACGGTCGACGAGCGGCTCTACCTCAACGCCGTCGAGCTGTGGGAGTGGGCCGTGGAGAATGGCGTGCACGTCTCGCGTCGACTGTTGGAGCACGCCAAGCGAGCGCCCGACCCAGTGCCTCCGATGTCCGAGCTGCTGCGCGCGGGCGGCATCTTTCACGACGTAGACGCCAACGACAAGGCCGGCGTGTTGCGCGCATTCGTGGAGCGCTTGCCGCTGCCCCCCGAGCAAAACCGTGAAGCGCTGTTGAGCGTGTTGGAGGCGCGGGAGGCGATGGGCTCAACAGGCATCGGCGACGGCATCGCCATTCCGCACGTGCGCAATCCGATTGTGCTGCACCTCGATCGGCCATTCGTCACGTTATGCTTGCTGCGCAAGCCGGTCGACTTCGACGCCATCGATGGACTCCCCGTGCACGCGCTCTTCATGGTGGTGAGTCCAACCGTGCCTGTACATCTGCGCATCCTGGGCCAGCTCGGTTTTCTGCTTCGCGACGACATGCTGCGATCGATGTTACGGAACCGCGAGCCGGGCGAGCGCATCCTCGGTCGCATTGAGCTGTTGGAGCAAAGCCGCACGTCCGGTTCGTACCCGGCTCCGAGCCGCAGCGGATGATGCTTCTTCTTGCCGGCCTAACGCTGATCTTCGCCGGCGCGGTCGCTTCTGTAGTTCTCCACGCTCGAGCGATCGGCGACGGCGTATTTCGGCTCGCCGTGACTGCGGGCTGTGTTTTGTGCGGCGTCAGCGCCGTGCGCGTGGTATTGGGAGTGACACCGGCCGCGCTGCACTTCGATACGAGCGTTCCCGGCGGCACGTGGGTTTTTGGATTGGATGCGCTGAGTGCGGCGTTCGTCTTCGTCATCGTGCTGGTAGGCGGTGCCTGCGCCGCGTTCGGAACGACGTACATGGCGCAGGAACGGGGGCACCGCGCTGTCTGGTTCACACATAGCATTTTTGCGCTCCTGCTCTTCGCGTTGGTGCTGGTGGTGACGGCGCAAGCGATCGTTCCTTTCCTTGTCGCATGGGAAGTGATGGCGATCGCGTCGTTTCTGCTCATCGTGACGGACCATGAGC
>JBFMFA010000382.1:0-4234 GCA_040753195.1 Gemmatimonadota bacterium
GCCGTCCTCGCCGGCCTCAGCACGGTGCCTAACGCGTGCGCCGGGTCGGCGCTCCTGGATTCTCTCCGGGATGCCTCGCACACAGCACATGTCGCCGCGGTCACCTGGACCGGCGCCCCGCCGGCACTCATCCCGCTGGGATCCGTCGTGCGCTTCACGCGCCGCACGCGCGCCTTCCTCTATACGTCGTCCGGCAAGCCCTACCTCGGCGTCAGCGACTTCGACCGGAGTACCGCACGCTGGTCCGTCGTACAGCCCGTGAGCGGCCCATACGCGTCCTCTCCTCTCACACCCGGCATCCGCCTCCAGGCCGTCGACTCGCTAGGCAACAACTGGCCCTTCGGTCCTCTGGCATCAATCACCGTCGAAGCGCGCACACAATCCCCAACTCGCTTACGCATTCCGGGGTTCGCGGGCGGCATCCGCAGCGAATCCCTGTCGGCGAGCGTCGCCCTTCGCAACAGATGAATCGCCGCGGTATTGCCCTGCTTCTGGTCCTCCTCGCCCTGCTCATCACGGGGATGCTCGCGGCCGGCGTGCTCGTGTCCACCTCCGCGCAAACGCGAGCATCGGGCGACGCGCGCCTGGCCCACAAAACACTCGAGGCGGCCGAGCGTGGCCACATCGAAGCCGCCATGAGTTGGAACCCAGAATCGAGCCTAACGATGGCTATCGGAGCCACCTTGGGGCCCATTACCACGACATACAGCGACACCACCTCGAGCCTCACGTGGATCACGCGGCTCAGTCGCGGTACGTTGTGGATATCTGCGCTCGGGCGCGGCCCGCCGAGTACGGTGCTGGCTCCGGTCCAGCGCCGAATCGCAGTGCTGTATGGACTCCACCTGGCGGACATGCGAGTAACTGCGGCGCTAAGTGCCGACGATTCGGTGCACGTAGCGGGTGCCGGCACGGTCGACGGACAGGACGCCGTTCCACCACGGTGGTCAGCGGTTTGTGGGCCGTTAGGGCCTGGCGTCGCGGGTCTCGCCGTGCCCGACACCACGCGCGTCACCGGTAAGGGATACAGCGGGGCGCCACGGCTCCTGGCCGACTCCGCGGCGGCCGTGCCGGTTATCAGCGGCCAGTTAGGCGGCGCCACCTGGACGTCGCTTACGGCGCACGCCACGCGCGTCCTGAGCGGCCCTGCCATGGTCACTCCCGCACCGAGCCTAACGGGGCCCGCGCAATGCGATACGGCGGCGGCGGCCAACTGGGGCGATCCCACGCGCACGGGTGCCTGCGCCAACCGCTTCGTCATCGTCCACGCCCGCGGCGATCTCACAATCGATGGGGGACTAGGGCAGGGAATCGTCCTGGGCGAGGGAGACGTGGAGCTGCGCAACGGCGCCCAGTTCTTTGGATTGATCCTGGCGCGCGACGATCTGCTCGCATCAGTGGGGCCTAACAGGATCTGGGGTGCTGCTATCGCGGGCGACAGCCGGCGTGGCAACGCAGACGGCTCCGTCATCGCCGCTACCTCAGCCGTCACGTACTCGTCATGCGCCGTCGAGATGTCGCTGCTCGGCAGCGCTCCTTTGCGTCGTCGGTCGCAAAGGGCATGGGGTGTATCTCACTAAGCGCCGATTTGGGCGCCGTAAGTCGCAACAGGTCATGCAGCCTGCTGTTACCACGCTGGTATGGCGGTCGTGTAGATGGCGGAATCGACCGCTCTCAGCGGTCAAAGTGTCCTGCTCACGACGCACCGTCGCGCATCCGCGCCACGCAGCACGCGAGCATCAATCACCACGTTCAGCACACCTAACGTATGTCGCTCTTCGGTCGCAAGAAGACAACGATCGGCTTGGACATCGGTTCAGGCCTCATCAAAATCGCGGTCGTTGAGCACGGGCGCGGCGATCCGGAGCTCACGAAAGTCGTGATTACTCCGCTGCTCGCTGACGCGATTGTGGAAGGCGAAGTGATGGATCCTGGTATCGTCACCGACGCCATCCGCAGCGCCATGGAAGAAGCTGGCGTGAAAGCTAGAGGCGTGGTCACCGCCGTCGGTGGCCGTGACGTCATCATCAAGAAGATTCAGATCGAGCGCGTGAAAGAGCAGCAAGCGCGCGAGTTGATGCGCTGGGAAGCCGAGCAGCACGTGCCGTTCGACATGGAATCGGTGGAGCTCGACTTCCAAATCCTCGATCCCGAAGGCGATGGGATGGAGATGCAAGTGCTCCTCGTGGCGGCAAAGCGCGAGCTCGTTGAAAACAAGATGCGCATGCTCACCGATGCCGGCCTTTCGCCCAGCGTGGTCGACGTCGACGCTTTTGCGCTGCACAACGCCTTCGAGATCAACCATCCCGACGCGATGCAAGGGGTCGTCGGTCTGGTCAACATCGGCCACGACGTCACCAACATCAACGTGCTGGACGACGGCGTTCCGATCCTAACGCGAGACATCACCGTTGGCACGCGTCGCTTCCGCGAAGACTTGCAGCGCGAGCGTGGTGTCAGCTCCGACGAAGCTGAGCAGCTTTTACAGGGCTTCGACCGCTCGCCGCACCTGGATGCGGTCATCGAAAGCCGCGGCGAAGAAATCGCGGTGGGCGTGGAGCGCGCGGCTGCGTTCCTCGCGTCATCGTCGCGTTCCGCGTCGCAGCTGCGCTCGGTCTTTATCTGCGGCGGCGGCGCCCGCGTCCCCGGACTCGCTGAAGCGTTAGGCAAGCGCCTGCGCATTCCCGTGGAGCTGGCCAACCCGCTCGCCAAGCTGCGCGTCCGCGACGGCGCTCTGGATTCGATCGTGACCGACGAAGTTGCTCCGCTCCTCATGCTCCCGATTGGCCTCGCGCTCCGGCAGGCCGCGTAGTCCGCTTTGACGGAACCTAACGATGATTGAAATCAACCTACTCCCGGGCGGCGGTAAGAAAGGACGTGCAAAGAGCGGTGGATCGCTCATGCCGACCTTTGCGGGCATCGGCCAGCGGATCAAGAATCCGTATCTGGTCACCGCGGTCGCCAGCCTCGCCATCGCGCTCCTCTCCGTCGGCGGTCTGCACTTCACGCAGAGGGCCGAAGCCTCTGAACTGGCCACGCGCGAAGAATCAGCCCTGCGCGACAGCGCTCGCTTCGGCGCGGTGCTCAAAGAACGCCGCAAGCTCGAAGCACGCCGCGACTCCGTCATGAAGCAGCTCGAGATCATCAAATCCATCGACAGCGACCGCTTTGTCTGGCCGCACGTTATGGACGAAGTGAGCCGCGCGCTTCCGCCGTATACGTGGCTCAAGTCGATCTCCGCGGTCACGCCGCAGGCGGCGCCGCAGCAGCCACAAACCGAAGAAGAGAAGAAAGAGAAAGAGAAGAAAGATCCGCTTCCGAGCGCTCCGCTCAAGTTCAAGATCGTCGGCAACACGGTCGACATTCAGGCGCTCACGCGCTTCATGAAGTTGCTCGAGACATCGCCTTTCGTGCAGAAGGTGCAACTGTCGAAGTCCGAGCTCGCCGTCGTCGAGGGGAAAGAACTCACCGAGTTCACTCTCGAGGCTGAATACGAGCGTCCGGCTCCGGACGCGATCATGACGGCTCCTGTCTCGCTCTCGGTGAGGTAATCGACATGGGACTCCTTCCGAAGACTCAGCGCGACCAGGCGATGATGCTCGTCACAATCATCTCTTTGGTTCTCGTCGGCGTGTACTACCAATACGTGTGGTCGCCTAAGCGCGACACCATCACGATCCTCCGCGACCGCGTCGACACGCTCGAAGCGCGCAATCGCGTCGCGCGTCGTGAAATGTCGGCTGGCAGCATGGATGCGCTGCGAGAGCAGGCGACAGCGGCCCAGCGTGATCTCGACATCATGCGTCAGCTCGTCCCCACGAGCAACGAAGTGCCGGCGCTGCTCGAGCAAGTCTCGACGGCCGCACGACGTGCGGGGCTCGATCTCGCCGGTGTCGAACCACAACCGATCATCGAAGGCGATCAGTTCGACACGCACAAATACAAGGTGTCAGTCATAGCGAGCTATCATCAGCTGGCTGAGTTCCTGACGAACGTGGGCGGCCTAACGCGAATTGTCGCTCCGGTCAACCTCGCGCTCGGTCCGACGAACAATCCCACGGTGCAGCGGCGTGTACGCGTCGACGGCGCCCTCATCGATTCGAAGTTCGAGATTCAAACGTACGTGGCGAAGACCGCCGTGCCCGCAGGGGCTAACGCGAAGGGAGGAAAATCTTAATGCGCTCGAGAGCCCTCGTTCTCGTTGCCCTGGCGGTTGCCCCGCCAGTCCAGTCGG
>JBFMFA010000383.1:0-4233 GCA_040753195.1 Gemmatimonadota bacterium
GGTTGTCGAAGGGATTGTCCTGCTGCCGCGCGAAGACGAGCAACGGTCCCTCACGCGCGCCTAGCGAGTTGAGCGAATCCAGCGTGGCCATGCGGCCAGGGTCCCGGAAGTACGCCGAGCGTGTCCACGGCGAATCCAGTCCCCCTGGGGAGGAGCGGTACGGGAGGGCGAAAAAGAGACTGCCCACAAATGCGCACAGCAGCATACCTAACGCGATCCACGGATCCTTCTCGAGCAGTTCCAGGACGAGCGCCACGCACCCGATGAGCACAAAGGGAAGCAGGCAGGTGAAATAGCGGACGCCCGAATACCAGTAGAAGAAGTACACGGCCGGCAGAAGCAGGAACGGAACGACATGGCGCAAACGCAGCGCGACGCGATTGACCCTGGCCGTCGCCAGTAACGGCAACAGCAAGCCGATCCCAAATGCGGCGTAGGCGTACTCGGACAGCCGCAGAAAGAGATGCGAAACAGCAGCGGCCGGGGTGTAATTGACCGGCACCTGTACGCGTTCGAGGGTCGCCGTGTACGCCTGAAAGCCGCGCAACCCGAACCCGAGGTCGTAGCCGTGGCCGTGAATCGCCTGATAGGCAAGCCGCAGGGCCTCGCCGTTCGTTGCGGCGTTGTAGTGCAACAACAGAACGGCCGGCGCAACACCGCCCAACGCGATGCCCGCCGTCGTCTGCGCGAAACCACTCCAGGGCATCCGCTTGCGGATGAGGATCCACAGCGCAACGGCAGCGCCGAGGGCCAGGCCCGACAACGGCCGCGCGGCGACGCCCATGCCTAACGCGAGACCGCCGAGCCAGCCGAAGCCGACACGGCGCGCCGCGCTAGCCGTCTCGGCGGCGAGCAGCGCCGCGGCGCCGGCGATCGTCGTGAACGTGAGAAACCCGTCCGACATGTATCCGGCGTGGTCGATCAACCACCACTGCTGCAGCGCCAGAAGCCCCGCTGCGATCAAGCCCGTCCGCGCCGAATGCACGCGCCGGCCAACAACATACGTTAGGCCAACCGTCGCCGTACCCATAACAACGGGCGCCCACCAACGCAGTCCGATCGCGTTAAGTAACGCAAGCACTGCTGGCCAGCCGGGCGGGTACATGCCGTAGAAGTGCTGCGCCTCGGCGTTGTAGCCGAATTTGCGCATGACAAAGAAGTCAGCGATTTCACGCGGAACCTGCCACGAGTAGTTAGGCCTGAAAAACCACTCGCTCTGCAGGTAATAAATCGCCTCGTCGCTGATGAGCGGCCATCGTGGTGTGGCCAGTCCGTGGGCCAGCAGCACGATCGCTGCTGCGGCGCCGATCACGACGAGAACCGAGCGTCGCGATGGGGCGCTGACCCGAAGGCGCATTGAGCCCGCTGGCCGCAGCCCAACGAGGAGGAATAGAGTCGCCCAGCCAACGCTCATCGCGCAGTAGGCCGCCAGGCGGTCGGTGTCGACCGGGCTTTCTCCAGCCGCGATTGCTGCCACCCCAATGAACGCATACGACAACAGCAATAGAACGGGCACGGTCGGCGCGTACGGTCGTTCCAGGAGCGCGCGTCGTCCCACCCAAGCGCTCAGGCCGAACCACGCCGCCGTAAGGACCAACACGATCCGCAGCCTCGCGCCGGCGGACGGGAGCAGCTCCACGGTAGCGGCAAAGAGCACTGACGCGATGGCGATTAACAGCCATCGTCGGATTGGTGACGGAGAATCGTCCACGAATGCGGCTTGAAGGAACCAGAATGGGGCCGCGCGGCGGCCCGCGCTCATCTCAGAACGCGGCGCTACAATACAGGGGGCTCAGCCGCCAAACCAGCCGCTGGGGCTCCCTGCCGCCTGGGAGCATCGGTTCGTGCGAGGTGTAGCTGTTGTCGTGCGAGCGGCCGCGTTTCTTCCCATCACATTGAGCAGCATGGCGTGTCGGATTCTGTCGATCGCGCAGGTCGGGACTGCCGGATTTGCGGCGGCTGCTTGTGTATTTGCGTTAGGCGCGTCGCCGGACACGGCGCATGGCCAGCGCTACTCGCTGCAGCTGCGTCCGCGGGCTGGGGACACGCTGCGGTTCAAGATGGAACAAACCACGGAGTTCGAGGGCACGCGCGATAAAACAGGCTCCGGGCCAAAAACGTTGGCCGCCGACAGTGGCGCGATCCAGCGCAGCGAGCTGCGAGTCTATACTCGCATTGCTGTGGAGGCGACCGACCTGGACGGCGCCGACGTCACCGCCATAACCGATTCCGTTCGCCTAACGAACAGCGGTCTTCCGAACGTCGCAGGCTCTGCTGCAGCGCGGGCGGCTGAGGGTCGTCGAGTACGGCTCCACGTGGCCCCAGACGGCGCCACGACCGTTGCTCCGGCCGAGGCTGCGGCTGGGGCCCTCCGGGCGGTGGTGACGCAGATGCCAGCCACCCTGCCCAGGGATCCCGTCGAAATCGGCCAGAGCTGGGTCCGAACGATGGAGATCCCGGTCGTTCCCGCGGCCGATGGCGGCGGGTCTGCGGCCGTTTCCGGCACGTTCAAGCTCGATTCAGTCAGCCGCGGCGGGGACATCGCTCACATCTCGCTTACAGGTCGCCTCGTGCGCAGCGCAAACGTCCCGTACGCTTCAACCGAAGGCCCTAACCAAGGGAAGCGGCGGTCGGCCACCGTCTCCACCAGTGGGTCCATCACGGGCAGCATCGTCGTCGACCGGGCGCGCGGTTGGATCACCGACGTGAAAACGACGGTTATCACACGTTCGCTCATGCAGCAAGGCGGAACGGGCGCGGCGTCGGCGCGCATGTGGATGCGGATTACGCAGCGAGTTCAGGTCTACTGAGCGCTGAACAAATGTCGTCAGCGGGGTGTGTAACTCACTGCGCTGCGTTAATTTCGCCCAAGAGTCGAGGTTCCTGAGGAACCGGCTCGCGGCGGCATGCGCCTCATTCATTTCGCGGACCTCCATCTCGGATTTCGCCAGTATCACCGGTTGACGCCTGATGGCGGTAACCAGCGAGAGGCGGACGTCGCGCGCGCGTTCGAACGGGCGGTCGATCGCACGATCGAGCTGCAGCCGGATGTGATTCTGATCGCGGGCGACGTTTTCCACTCCGTTCGTCCGTCGAACCCGGCGATTCTGCACGCGTTCACGCAGTTCTCGCGTTTGGCGCGTGCGCTGCCACGCGCCGACATCGTGATGGTTGCTGGGAATCACGACTCTCCGCGAACGGCCGAGACCGGATGCATCCTGCGTCTCTTTACCCCGTTAGGCATTCACGTCGTGGAGCCGACTCCCCAGCGGCTCACGTTCGAGAGCAAGAACCTCTCGGTCCTCGCCGTGCCGGATGTGCCGACTGGTCGAGTCCCGTTGGAGCCGGATCCCGCGTATCGCTTCAATGTGCTGCTGCTGCACGGCGAAGTCGCCGGCATCCTCCCGACGCGAGATACGGAAGGGGAGCAGCCGGTGCACATCTACAAGCCGGAGGAAATCGCGCCGGAGCGCTGGAGCTACGTTGCGCTGGGCCATTATCACGTCTATCGCGCCATAGCACCGAACGCCTGCTATTCGGGCGCGCTCGAATACGCGAGTCCGAACGTCTGGGGCGAACGCCGCGAAGAGAAGCAGCAGCGTATACCGGGGAAGGGGATCGTCGAGTTCGATCTGGACAAGGGGACTCGCCAGTTCCATCCGCTGCGCGGGCTGCGATCATTCATCGATCTGCCGATCATCGACGCGCGCGGCATGAGCGCGGCGGACGTCGACGCGGCCGTCCGCGCGCACGTCGATACGTGCACGGGCGGCATATCGAACGCCGTCGTTAGGCAGGTGATTCGCGAAATTCCGCGGCACATCGCGCGCGAGCTGGATCACAAGATGCTGCGCGAGTACAAGCGCCGTGCGCTGCACTTTCAGCTCGATGCGCGGCCCCCTGAAAGCGCCGCTCAGCGCGCCCGCCTTGGCGGACGTCGCGCGTCGCTCGCAGAGATTGTGCGCGATAAGCTGCACGGGCGGCCGCTCCCGTCCGATGTTGACCGTCCCGCGCTCGTCGATCTGGGGATGCGGTATCTGACCGAGGCGGCGGCCCGTGAGGAAGGCGCGCTGGCGGCGCAGGTGGAGGGAGAGTGAAGCTCAACTCCCTCCGGCTGCTGAACTTCAGACAGCACGCGGACACCTATATCGCGTTCACGCCGGGCCTAACGGGGATCATCGGGCCGAACGGCGCGGGAAAGTCCACTATTCTCGAAGCGATCGCGTGGGCCAT
>JBFMFA010000384.1:0-3168 GCA_040753195.1 Gemmatimonadota bacterium
ACGTCATCGCGCGCCTGGCACCGGGCGTGACGCCGGAACAGGCGCGGCAGCGCCTAACGACGCTGCAGGGCGAGTTGACGAAGGAATATCCTGACGAGTATCGCCGTACCGGCGTGCTGCTCGTACCACAAAACGAGGCCGGCATCCATCCACAGATCCGTGGCACGCAGGTCGGCTTGACGGGAATCGTGATGGGTGTGGTGGCTCTGCTCCTGCTCATCGCGTGCGTGAACGTCGCGAACCTGTTTCTCGCGCGCGCCCGCGGCCGCTGGCGCGAGATGTCGGTGCGACTGAGCCTGGGCGCACGCCGCGGACGTCTCGTTAGGCAACTCCTCACGGAGAGTATCCTTTTTTCGCTGCTCGCGGGCGGTACCGGCCTCCTTCTCGCGACGTTCGTGATCGGGCTCGCCAACCGCATCCGCCTCCCCATGGACATCGTCATAGACCCCAACCTGCGCGTCAACGCGTCGGTGATGGTCTTTACGATCGGCATCTCTCTGGTGACCGGGATTGTCTTCGGTCTCGTCCCGGCGCTGCAGGCAACGCGACCTTCGCTCGTGCCTGCCCTAAAAGGCGAAGCGCCCGCGGGCGGCAAAAAGGCGCGCATGAGTCGCAGTCTCGTGATCGCGCAGCTCGCGCTTTCGCTCACGCTGCTCGTCGTCGCCGGCCTCTTCGGCCGCAGCCTGCGCAGCGCGACGACTATCGACAAGGGATTCGACAGCAACAATCTGCTGACGGCGAATCTGGATGTCGGTCTGCAGGGGTACAATCGCGCGCGCGCGGAGGCCTTTTTCGCACAGCTCAAGAGCCGGCTGGAGGCCATGCCTAACGTGAGAGCGGTCGGCTACTCCGACATGGTCCCGCTGACGCTCAATTCGCAGCAACGCGGAGTCACGATCCCTGGCTATACGCCACGGGACGACGAAAGTATGGAGGCCGATTATGCGGTGGTCACGCCCGGGTACTTCGAGGCGATGGCAACGCCGATTGTCTCCGGACGCGCCTTTACGGCGCGGGACGACAGTGCCGCACCCCCCGTCCTCGTCGTAAACCAGCACTTCGCGCAACGCTTTTGGCAGGGAGAGAGCCCCCTCGGTCGCGTCGTGCGACTGGGAGAACGCGACTTCACCGTCGTTGGCATGGTGCCTAACGGCAAGTACCGCACGCTCGGTGAAGCACCGCTCCCGTACATGTATATCCCGCACGCGCAGTCCTTTCAGGACATGCTGACGCTGTACGTCCGAACGCAGGGTGACCCGCTCGACCTCGTACCGGCACTTCGATCAGAGGTGGCGGCGCTGGATGCGACGCTGCCGGTCAGCGACCTGCGCACGATGAACAACGCGCTGGGAACCGCGCTGCTGCCGGCGCGCCTCACGGGCACCGTCGTCGCGATCTTCGGTCTCCTCGGGTTGTGTCTGGCCGCCGTGGGGTTGTACGGTGTGATCTCATACTCGGTCGCGCAGCGAACCCGCGAGATCGGGATCCGCGTCGCCGTGGGGGCGGGGAGTCACCAGGTGCTCGGACTCGTTATGCGCCAGGGAATGCTGCTCGTGGCGATCGGCACGGTAGTGGGCGTGGCCGGCGCTATTGCGGCCTGGAGTGTCTCGCGCAGCTTGCTGTATGGAGATACGTCACTCGACGCGATCACACTGGCCGCGGTCATCGCTGTTTTGACCATCGTGGCAATGCTGGCGATCTGGGTGCCGGCGCGGCGCGCGACGAAGGTGAACCCCATCGTCGCTCTGAAGGCAGAGTAGAAACAAGTAGCAGGTAGCAGGTCCTGCTACCTGCTACTTGTTACGTGCCACTCTACCGAAACCTCCCCGTCAGCTGAAACAGGATCCCCAACGTTAGGTTCGCGCCGTTGCCAAAGTCCAACAGTGACGTGTACTGAAACTGCGCGTATGGCCGCCATTTCGGGTTCGTTCCAAAGATCAAACCCGACACAATGTTCAATCCGAAGTTCGTGTCTTCGTCATCGACTTCGATACCGGGCGTATCCGGTACGTCGAAACTCACGCGATTGATGGCCAGCCCGACGCCCATGTACGGCACAATCTGCGAGATCGGCGCCGTTAGGTTGAAGAGAAGATTGCCGTCAAGCTGCAGGGCGCTGCCGCCATCGAACGACTGATAGTGAAACCGCGGCTGCACGTCGAACTGCATCCGTGAGCCGCGAAGGCGCGCCTCGGCACCGAAGATCAGCCAGTCCTCCTCAAAATCGAACTCTCGTCCAAGAAAGCCGCCCACCCGCACGTTCGCTGCCTGTGCTCCCGCAGGTGCGGCGTGGAAGATGGAGAGAGCCGAAAGCAGCACGGCAGGAATCAACAGTGTGAGTCGTCGACGCATGCAGCCTCCATACGAGTTGAGTAATTGCACGAACGCCAGCGTGCAGCGAAGCACGCTGGCGTTTGCGGCCTGGCCTAACGGGCTATTGCCTGTTGTACGCGATACCCTTGTCCTGCGCCTTCTGGATCGCAACGACCATGCCGGGGACGATCACCACGCCCGGTAACAGGTTCGCCTTGAGTTCGGCGAGCACGGCCGGCTGCTGCGCGTTGTTCGCCTGCGCGATCAACCCGGCCCACAGATTGAGCGCGTTGTTGCAGAGCAGGAAGACGGCGCCACGCTTTTGTAGCGCTTCGATGCTCGCTGCCGGAGCAACCATGAGCCCCGCGATTTCCGGATCCGTGCGCCACACGTTGCGGGTTGCCGGCTGTTTGGTCTTGTGATCGTTGAACTTCAACATTGCGCCTAGCTTGTACTTCGCCCACATCGCATCGTTGAATGCGAAGAACGTCGTCGTGTTGGGGCCGCCGTACAGCGTGCCGATCGTGTTGATCTCGCTGTCCTTGACGTTGTACGCCTTATTCAGCGTCTCGTAGTAGTTGAGGATGTGAACGAGAGGGAGCCCGTCTGAGTATGTCGGGAAATCGAAGAGCTGGCGGTACTTCCCGTTCAGTTTGTCCAGCCACTCATCCTCGATGGGCGCAAACGGATCGGCGTAGGCGGCCTTCGGGACGGCGGTGACGCCGGCGGCCGCGGCGAACGCCGCGAGACGGCCGAGGAAGCCGCGACGTGGGGTGGGACTCGAGTTCTCGATCATTGATACCTCCGAGGGGATGCGCTGGGGAAAGGTTGCGCGAGTCGTTAGGTAAGTCGCAT
>JBFMFA010000384.1:3178-4233 GCA_040753195.1 Gemmatimonadota bacterium
CTAATGAAGCTCCGATATTCGGCTTGCGTTCCCGCGCCGAATCTTGGGTGAGACTGTGGGGTTAGGCAACCCATATACCAATTGATCGGCTATGCCTGAGTCTGTCGGCTACTCCCCATAAGGGATCCAGATGTTCTTCACCTGAGTCGCTCGCCTCAAGAACTCGCGACCTTCGCCCTGTTCATTAGAAAGCCAGTCGCGACCCGTCCACTCAACCCAGGTCCGTTTCATGTTCGCCGCGGAGGCCCGTTCGACAGTTGTTGCTCCGTCGCGTGAGCCGAAGTACCACATTGCATCGACCTCGTCATGCTCGGCGAGGACCCCGCTGAGCGTCTCCCGGCTTCCGGTGACGATGTTGATGACCCCATCGGGAACGTCCGAGGTCTCCAGGACGGAGTAGAAGTCTGTGGCGGCGAGCGGAAACGGCTCGCTTGGTATCGCGACAACGACGTTGCCGGTAGCAATTGCTGGTGCGACCAGACTGACGAATCCGAGCAAGGGCAAGTCGTTGGGGCAGGCGATGCCGATGACGCCAATCGGTTCGTTCATGGCGAGGGCGACGCCGCGAATCGGGACTGCATGCACGGCCCCGTCGTATTTGTCGGCCCAGGCGGCGTATGAGAAGAGCCGCTTGATGGTCGCGTCGAGCTCTTCGGCGCCGCGTCCAGTGCCGGTCATGCGGTCGATGCGCCTAACGAATTCCTCGGCACGTGTGGCGAGGTTTTCCGCGATGTAATAGAGGATCTGCGCGCGCAGATGCGCCGAGCTGCGCGACCACCCGGCACCGGCGTTTGCGGCTGCCACCGCGTTGCGGATGTCTTTTCGGTTCCCTTCGCCCACCTCTCCGATCAGGGTGCCGGAGCCATCGCGGATTGCGCGGGAGTAGCCGCCGTCGGGACGCGTTTGTTTCCCGCCGATGAAGAGCTTTGGTGATCTGTCGATCGGCGGTACTTCGAGCCTGGTGGCGGCCGATTGGTTAGCTGGTTTGGCGGTTTTTGCACCATTTTTCCCGCGGGGGGGGGCCCCCGCACCTGCTGCACCGGCCGATCTCGCCC
>JBFMFA010000385.1:0-2257 GCA_040753195.1 Gemmatimonadota bacterium
ATCGTGCTGGCGTTGCTCGCCAGCTATTCGGTGAGCGGCGCGGTTCCGCTGTACTTCGTCGGAACGCTCGTCGAGAAAACGATCACCATGGAGCTGGCTCCGGTCCTCACAGGCCTCGCGCTGTCGGGACGAGTCGGTGCCAACATCGCCGCGCAGTTGGGCACGATGCGCGTGACGGAGCAGATCGACGCTTTGGAGACACTCGCATACGACCCGCAAGCGTACCTCGTCGTGCCGCGCGTCATCGCCGGGACCATCATGTTCCCGGTCGTCGTCGCCGCGGCGATGCTCGTGGGTGTTACCGCCGGTTGGATCGCATCGATCGCGTTGCTCGACATGTCGTCGCCGGAATTCGTGAAGGGGCTGCGGCTGTTCTTTCAGGCATTTGACATCCGGTATGGACTCATCAAAGCGGCTAGTTTTGGCACGGCGGTCACTTTCATCGGGTGCCTAACGGGGATGACCGCCTCAGGCGGCGCGGAAGGCGTCGGTCGCGCTGCAACCCGGGCGGTCGTGTATTCCGCGACGCTGATTCTCGTACTCGATGCGTTCTGGGCCGTGGTACTGCTGACGGGCCGGGAGCCAACATGAAGCGCAGCCAGGATCTCATTGTCGGCAGCGTCGTACTGGGTGTCTTCGCTGCCATCGTTGTGGGCACGCTGTGGTTGAAGCAAACCGACCTGCGCGCCCGCTCCGAGCTCGTCGTACGTTTCAGTGACGTCGGCAACGTGCGCGTCGGGGCGCCGCTCGTCATTCGCGGCGTGCGGTCCGGACGTCTTCAGAGCATGGAGTTGGTGGATTCATGGGTCCACGTACGCTTCTCGCTGCATCGCGACGTCGAGCCGCCCAAAGACCCCGTTGTCTTGCTTAGCCCGTCGAGCCTCTTTGGCGAATGGCAGGCGACGGTCCTGGAACGTTCAGCCCTTCCGCGCGACCTCGACGTTAGGCAGCAGATCGACGAAGCCTCCGCGCCTGGTGGCGTGGTGCCGGGTGCCACCCTTCCCGACATGGCGCAGCTGACAGCCGTGGCCTCGCGCATCGCCGGCGACGTCGCCAGCCTCGCCGATCGCGTCGATACCGCATTTGACGTCGCTGCCGCGCGCGAGCTTCGACTCTCCATTCGAAACGTGGCAACGATGTCCACCGTGCTGTCCAACGCCGCCCGAGCGCAGTCCGTCAACCTCGATGCGGCTGCGAAAGATGTTCGGACGGGCGTGACATCGCTGTTGCATGCCGCGGATAGGGTACGCGACGTGGCCGCTCGTTTCGACAGTTCCACATCACACGGAGAAGTGGACAAGATCGTACGTGACGCCGGCGAGGCAGCACGTCAGCTGCGCGAGGCGAGCAATCGGGTGCTCCGGCTCTCAGGGCAACTGGACTCGGCGCAGGCAAAACTGACGTCGGTCCTGTCGCACAGCGATTCGGTCGTGCGGCGCTTATATGCCGGGGAAGGCTCCCTAGGGCTTTTCCTTACAGATTCATCCGTATACCGTCAGACGGACTCACTTCTGACCCAACTGCGCCGACTCGTCGCGGATGTTCAATCGAATCCTCGAAAGTACCTGCGGGTCTCGCTCTTCTAGCGTCCGGAGGGCGCTTCGTTAGTGGGCGAGAACATTCAGCATGTGCTGATCGGCGCCGCCGCAGTTGCTGTCGCAACGATCGTGGTCGCGCTGTGGGGTGCCCGCCGCGCACGTCAGGCCCGCGCCATCGAGCGCGCGCTTACCGAAACACTCGACCGCTACGAAAGCATCGTCAACCTCTCGGCCGACGCGATCATCACGATCGACGACGCGCAGAACGTGGTAACCTTCAACCGCGGCGCTGAGACGATCTTCGGTTGGGAGGCGAAAGACATCATCGGCCGATCATTGAACCTCCTGCTCCCGGATCGCTTCCGCGAGCTGCACTCACGGCACATTCAAGCATTCGCGAAGGCACCCGAAGTTGCGCGCCGCATGGGTGAACGGCGGCAGGTTTTTGGACTGCGTAGCGACGGCACCGAGTTTCCAGCCGATGCCTCGATTGCGCGCCTCGATCTTCCCTCCGGTCGTTTGTTTTCCGTCGTGCTGCGCGACGCTTCTGTGCAGGTGCGTCGCGAGTCGATGCAACGGTTCCTCCTGCAGGCGGGAGCGACGCTGGCATCCTCACTCGATTATGAGGGAACGCTGAAGAGCATCGCCCACGTCGCGATACCGGCCGTGGCCGACTGCGCGGTGCTGGACTTGGTAGAACCTGAAGGGGGCGTGCGTCG
>JBFMFA010000385.1:2267-4231 GCA_040753195.1 Gemmatimonadota bacterium
CTGGGGAGCCCCCACGACAGTGACGATGCGACTCGTTATCTGCGCGAGCTCGAGGCGCGTTTGCCGGAACCGACGAACGCGCCGCTTCCCACGGCGCGCGTGCTCGCGCGCAACATCGCTATGGAGGAAGTTGGACCGGACGCATGGGCGGATGACAGCCCGGAGGCGCGCGTGTTACGCACCATCGGGGCGCAGCGCTGCCTAACGATGCGACTGCGCGCGCGCGATCAGATCGTTGGGGTCTTGCACCTGATCTCCACGAATCCGCGACGAGTATTCGATGAACCGGCCCTGGATCTGGCCGAAAAACTTGCCTTCCGCGCGGCACTGACGTTGGAGAACGCCGAACTATACCGCGCTGCTCAACGCGCGACACTATTGCGCGATGAGATCGTCAGCGTCGTATCTCACGATTTGCGCAACCCGCTGAGCGCCATCTCGATGTGCAGCAAAGTCCTGGTGGCGGACCCGCCGAGCGATCCTGGCGAGCGGCATCGGCTGATGGAGGCCATTCTCGAAGCCGCGAACCTCGCGGAGCGCCTCATTCGCGACCTTCTCGACGCGTCGATCATCGCATCCGGGCGTCTGCGCCTATCGGTGGATCGAGAACGACTGGAGTCCATTCTCACGCGGGTGCGCGACATGTTCGAGCACGCGGCGCGGAATCGCAACATCGCGTTCGTCATCGAGGCGCCGAGCGCTGGCGACACGGAAATCGACGTGGACGGCGAACGCATCGTGCAAGTCTTGTCGAACCTGGTCGGCAATGCGCTCAAATTCACGGAACCCGGCGGCACCGTGCAGATAAGCACCGCCATCGACAACGGGCAATTGCGCTTTTCGGTGCAAGACACCGGGGTCGGCATTCCGAAGGAAGACCAGGCGCACGTCTTCGACCGCTACTGGCACTCCCGGCGCAAAGGCCGTGCAATCGGAAGCGGACTGGGTTTGGCAATCGCCCGAGGTATCGTCGAGGCGCATGGCGGCTCGATTCGCGTGGAGAGCGAACCGGGCCGCGGCAGCACCTTTTCTTTCGTCATCCCGCGCCACCCTGACGGGTCACCCGCCGCCTAACGCGGACTTCAGTCGGACAAAAACAAAAGCGTCTGTCCCCGACCGTGCGTTATGGCGAGGGCGCGATCGCGCCCATCGGCCGCTCGCGTGATGGAGATCGAGTCGATATTGGCGATCGAACGCGTGAGGTGTCCGCCCGGGATTTTCGGCGATTCCAGCATGACGGATACCCGACGGTCATGCGGATCGAACGCGACGCCCTGCAGCACATAGCCGCCTGCTTCGATCTGCGCGCCGATGTCACGATCGTCTACTTCCATCGTGACCACGCGACCGGCATCCCGCTTCGAGACCGCGTCGAGTGTCGATGCCCATTCTTCGGGGGACGACATCGTCGTCGTGCCGCGCACGTGCAGCTCGAGATCGGCCGCCTGGGCGGGAGACGGCGCCGGTGACGCGAGCACCGTGCAGCCAGCCAAGTGCAAGGCGTTGGCCGCCACGCTTCCGAGGAACATGCGCTCGACAAACCCCGGCCCGTGCGTTCCGACCGCGAGGAGATCCGCGCCTGACGAGTTCACGAACTCCAGCAGTTGCTGCACGACCTCGCCACGCATTTCACGCGTTTCAAGCGGCAAGAGACTCGGCGTGAACGGCGCAAGTTCTTCGCGCACACGATCGAACATCGCGGCGGTGTGGCTTTCCAACATTCCCGCGACGCGATCGTTCTCAGCGAACAGCGAGGAGACATACACGAGTGTGAGGCGAGCGTCGTCGGCAGCGAGCAAGAGTGCCGCTTGCGCGGCGCGTATACTCGCCGGACTGAAGTCAACGGCGGCGACAATGGTGCGCGGGAGGCCGGTAAAGGTCGGCGTGATGGAGAGCACAGGGCACGTGGCGCCACGGAGCACCTGCGCTGCGCGCACGCCCGCGACGGTGTGACCGAGCGTTTT
>JBFMFA010000386.1:0-4228 GCA_040753195.1 Gemmatimonadota bacterium
GTCTTGTACGCCGCGCGCAGTGCCGTCTGATACTCCGCGTACAGCGCCTTGAGGCCGTCAAACTCTTTCTTCACTACTGCGCGATAGTCGGCTCGCGTCGCGAAATCGTACAGCAGCGCCGCCATGCCCTGCGCGTCGATCGTGAACCCGCGATGCCCGACCGGACCTAACGCGTCCTGTTCCATCTCATACGTGTGGAACCCTCCGTCAGACGTGTGCGCCGAGAATCCGACGCCGGGAATCTCCGCCGAGACGGATCCCGTTTCCTCATAGCCCTGCGGTTTGCCGTGCGTTTCCTGCACCTTGGTGCCGCCGAACTTCTTCGCGTAGGCAAACGCCACTTCATTCAGCGCGGCCACGGAGATCCCGTCGCGCATGCTGCCGTAGTGCTCGATCTTGACCTTCGTTCCGGTGGCCGCCGCCGCACCGCGCGCGGCGTCGTCCACCAGCTGGCGCACCTGCTTCAGATATTCGGCATCCGGATAGCGGACGTAGAAATCGCCGACGGCGCGGTCGGGGACCACATTAGGCGCCTTCCCGCCTTCGGTGATGATCCCTTGAATGCGCGTCTCCGGACGGAAGGTCCCGCGCAGCGCGTCGATGTTGTTGAAGAACAGACGCAGTGCGCTCAACGCATTGCGACCATCCCACGGCGTCATCTGATGCGCCGGCGCCCCCGTAAAGACGTACCGCACGCCATCGATGTTCAAGCAGCACGTGCCGAATCCCGGCGCGGGGCGTTGCGTGGCCATCGATGAGTGCGAACGCACGAGCACGTCCGCTTCCTTGAATACGCCCGCTTCCTGCATGACCGTCTTCGGAACCGGCGGCATCATCTCTTCAGCCGGTGCGCCGTAAACGATCACACTCCCCGGTGTATTCGTTCGCGTTAGGTACTCGGCCATGGCGATCGCCGCGGCGAGGCCGACGGGTCCCTGCGCGGAATGCTGATCACCGTGAAAGTCGCGCTCCGTGCCGCGCAGCGCGTCGTATTCGACAATGACACCGAGTACAGGCTTACCGTTGTTCTTTTTGTAACGCGCGACGAACGCCGTCTCCAGACCTCCGACACCGTGCGTGACCGCGAAGTCATGTTTCTCGAGGTAGTCGCTGAGGATCTTTACTGAGCGAGTTTCCTTGAACCCGATCTCCGGGTGGCGCGTAATGTCGTCGCTCATGGCGAGGAGCTCTTTGTCCATCAGCTCCTTCGCGCGCGCGGCGACCGCGTCGCGTGCCGCGTTAGGCGTAGTCAGCTTGCTCGCCCAGCTCGCGGCGTCAATTTCGCGATGCAGCGCGGCCATCTTCGTCACCACGTCGCGCGCCGCTTCGCGCTGCGTTGGCGTCTCCTGCGCCAGCGCGGCCGGGCCGAGCAGCGCGACAAGTGAGAGTGCGCGCCTGACGAGGGGATATGACCACATTAGCGAATCTCCGACGAGGTGTTTGTGTCATCCGGCGACCGCAATTCTCGCAGCCGCGTATTGAGCGCCTCATAGTCCGCGCGGGGCACCATTTCCCGCAACTGCTCTTCCAGCTCGTGCACGCGTTGAGAGAGCTCGCTCGCGTGTTCTCCCGTCGAGAGCAGCTGGATTTCCACGTCTGCCAACTTGCTCGTCGCGCCGCGCAACGCGGCGATTTGTGTCTTCGCTTCGTGATAGTCCGCTTCGGGGACGCGCGCGGCGACCTCGCGCTCCAGCTCTTCGATGCGATGGGCGATCTCGCTCGTGCGGCTTTCGGCTTCAGCGAGGCGCGCGCGCAGCGTCGTCGCTTCTGCCGCCCGGGCTTCCAGCATCGCGATTCTCGCCGCGGCGTCCTTCAGCGATTGCTCGCGCGCGGTCAGCTGGCGTTTGAGACGCGTCACTTCCTCGGTCGTAGTGTTTTGCGCTTCGGTGTGTTTGGCCGCGAGGGACTCCACCTGCGTCCGTGGCACCATGGCGTCCATCTCCGAGCGCACGCTCGCCAACTCTCGTTCCGTGGTCGTGTAGCGTTCGGCCGTGTGCGCCAGCTCGGCCTCTTTGGCGCCAAGCGCCGTAGTGCGATCGTCCAGCGCCAGCGTTAGGCCGTTGATGCGGTCATCCAGGTCATTGATGAGCCGGTCCTTGTCACGCAGGATGCGCTGCAGTGCGTCGATTTTGCCGGCGTCGATCGTCAAAGAGGCGATCGTGCGATCGCGATCGATGATCTGATCGTCTTTCGCGCTGGCGTCCGCAGTCAGCGTCGTCACGCGCGATGCGAGATGGCCCATTTCGCTCTGCATTGCGGCGAGGCGGTCCTTCCAGTTGTGCTCCATCGACGTGAGCCGATCACCTTCCGCGACCAGCCGCAGCGCCCAGCCCACGGCGGCGCCGATCACGCCAGCGAGGATGAGCGTCAGCACCACCACCGGTGCGCTCATCGTTAGGTGCGATTGCCCCAGCCACACGCCGATCAGCACCAGAGCGACGCTACCTGCCGCGAGAATGAGTCCGCGTGTCATCAGCAATCCTCGAGTCGTGAGGCGGGATTTCTACCCTGCTGCTGAGTCAACCTACCCTTCGCTACTCCGGGCGCAATACGCATGCGGGCCTGGTTGGCCTGCCCACCACAAGCGGCGCCTAACGAGCAATGCCAGAATCCGGCCGGATCGCGTTTGAAACGCCGAGCTCGGCCCGCCCGATGGGCGAACGTTTGCTGGTCCCATGCGTAAAATGCCCAACCACTATCCTCCGTAGGAGAACCGATGAGAAGGACATCCCTCGTGCTGGCCGCGACCGCCCTCATGGCGAGCGCCAGCGTTGCCATAGCCCAGGGCCCGCCAGGTGGCGGCCCGGGTCGCGGAATGATGCGCGCCTCAGTCGCCATTCTGCTCGAAAACAAGGACTCCATCCCGCTTACGGCCGAACAGGTCACCAAGATCGAAGAGATCAGCAAGGCGGCCCAGGCCAAGAATGCCCCGATCATGGAGAAGATGCGCGCTGCCCGCGAGTCGGGTGCTGGTATGGAGGGCATGCGCGAAATCATGAGCGAAGCCCGCAAGAACGACGAGGACGCATACCAGGCTGCGCTGGCTCTGCTCACGGCCGAACAAAAGCCCAAGGCAGAGGCAATCGTCACGAAGGCCCGTGAGGCGATGCGCGCTGGGAGGAGACCGCCACAGTAGGCGGAAGGCGTAAGGAGCCAGGCGTAAGGGAACGGAAATCGGCATTGTGCCACTCCCTTACGCCTTACGCACGCCTTACGCCTTACGCCTTACGCCTTGCGCCTCTAGACGTACGCCTTTTCTGACAGTCCTCCTGCCACTCTGATCGACGCAGCCAGTTCGAGTTTGTCAGTCTGACGCTTCAGAACTGGAACGACCCCTGCCCTCGTGCGGGCCGTCGCGGGTGCTGATATCCGCGCTCATTCTTCAATCCACCACACGAGGAACTCCCATGACCAACATGACCACTCCACTTGGTTCGGTGCTGACTCGCGTGGCGTCGCTCAGCCGCGCCATGGACGATGTGTTCGCACCGGAGCTCACCACAACCTTCATGCCGCCTCTCGATGCGACTGAAACGGAGAACGCATACACGGTTACAGTCGATCTCCCTGGCATTACGCGCGAGAACGTCAAGATCAACTTTGACCGCGGCGTATTGAGCGTGACCGGCACGCGCGATGGTCAACCCGAGAGCACCAACGGCGACCATTTCTATGTTCGTGAGCGTCCCCTCGGCACGTTCAGCCGTTCGGTGCGCTTTGCGCGCGACGTCGATAGCGAGAAGATCGAGGCGAAGCTCGATCACGGTGTGCTGACGATCGTGATCCCGAAGGCAGCGACCGCTCTGCCGCGGCAGATCGAGGTCAAGAGCGCCTAACGAAGCGCACCGCAGCCCGAGCGACGCGGCGTGTTCCGGATCTCCCGGAGCACGCCGTTTTCGTTTGTGATCCCCCGAATGGCCGAGAAGCAGCGCCTCGGCTCACCCGAACATCCGATGGTTGCGTACGGCGCGTACCAGCATTGTGCACGTCGTGACGGCACATCGAGATGGAGTCGGACATGACAGGAACCGCAACCGTGCTGGAAACGCTTTCAAACGACCTAACCAACGCAGTCGAACGGGTGAGCGCGTCGATTGTCGCGATACATGCCCGGCGCCGTATACCATCGAGTGGTGTCGTTTGGCGCCCTGGGCTCATCGTCACGGCAAACCACACCCTCCAGCGTGACGAAGACATCATGGTGTCTCTCTCGAATGGAGAGAAAGTC
>JBFMFA010000387.1:0-4225 GCA_040753195.1 Gemmatimonadota bacterium
GCGACCACTTGAAGGAAGTCAAACGCTTGTGGCTCGCGGCGAAGCACGCAGCTGGGGTGAAGGTTCGCCTCCACGATCTGCGGCACTCATTTACGACGGTCGGGCGTGAGTTGGGCTATTCGGACTACGTGATCGCGCGGCTGGTCGGGCACGTGATCGACAGCATGACCTCGCGGTACGGCGATGTGCCTGACGTGATCGTGAAGCAAGCCGCGGACAACATCAGCCTAACAATCGCCAACCGGCTCGCCGGCAAACATGCGCGCCTCCTCGCTCTCCCTTCCGCGACCGCGTAGCCGCGCCTTCGGCCGCCGTGCCTGGCGACTGGCGCTCTCGCTTGCCGGCGCCAGTGCCGCGGCGTTGCTCGCTGTGCGTACCGCGAGCGCGATCGATGCGCCAGCCTGGGAGCGCCTGCTCAACCCCACGTCCTTCCACGCCGCGCTGGCTATCCTGCTGGCGTCTCTCGCCCTGACGTTAGGTGCGCTTGGCGCGATCGCGTGGGGCGTAGAACGTCGGCGCCGCGTGGCGATCGTGGCCGGCGTGCTCATCCTGCTCATTCTCGCTACGTATTGGCTCACCCGCCCGTTTGCCACGGGCGCGCTGTAGGACACCCTAACGATGATGTCGCTCAAGCTCGCCACGCAGCAGCTCACAGTCGGACCGATGGACAATGCAGCACCACACCCTAACGAAAGAGGAGACCCGATTATGTCCACAGCCCTCGCCACACACAACACGACCCGCCGCGCGCGTCCACGCGTGCCGACGCTCACGTTGTCGCACCCCGAGCCGATCGAGGCCGGCGACGACACCGATTTCGAGTCAGGCTGCGAAGTGCGCCTCATATCGCTGGCACGTCCGGGCGTCGTACTCTGGACCGACTCGAAAGAACACGCCGCGGCGCTGGCGTCCGGCAGACCGCTCACGATGTGCCTCGACCTTCCGTCCCACCCTGGTTACGCGATCGAGCTGCAGTTAGACCGCGCGGAATCGGAGTTGCTCGCTGCGGTGGGGCTCGTGCGACTGGCGAAGCGGCTCGGCTACGGCGGGCCGCTCCTGCAGCGCCTCGCGACGGGGACGGCGAGCGAGGAGGAAGAGTGCGCCTTCGCCGCGAGTGGGCTGAATCCCGACGCGGGTTAGCCGCGCCTAGCCGCGCCTAACGCGGTCAACGCCCTGCTGGCTTCGGTCGGCGGGGCGTTTTACTTGTAGCGGACGGCCTGGCTATCGCTTCATGGTATGCCCAACGTAGGGCTCACCTGAACCAGAAGATGTTTATGGACCCGATCCGTTTCGCAAGCGTGTTGGCTGACCCCGCTCTACATGACGTCGCGCGCGAGGAACTCAAGACGATGCAAGGTGCAATGCGCGATGCGGGTGATGATTGGCTTAAGGCGTTTCGGACAACGGCGTTATTGAGTGCAGTCTTTGAACTGGGTGCTGGTGCCGTTGTCAGTCAGGCGAGTTTCGCCGGGATAGAGGTCAAAGATCTTTCATTGATCTTGCGTGTGCTGCCCGCCTTTATCGCGTTTTCAGCGATGCGAGCACATGCGCACTATGCTCGCCAATTGATCCTACTTCAATGTTTTCGGGCCGTTTATAGACGGTTGTATCCGACGCTCTACGCACATGACTGGGACGTTATGTATGTCACTCCCGCACTCTCCGCTGAGATGGTGCTCAGCGCGCCAGGTCGCGGCGCTGCCGGGGGCATCGGCAAGGTCGCTAGAGGAATTGCGATGTTCGGCATCGTGCTCGCTCTTTTCTTACCGTGGACCTATTTGCTGCGGGCATACACGATTTGTTTCAACAAATTCGGCTTGGGTAATGCGGTCGTATGGACGTCGTTAGGATTTGCTGTTCTGTTCTTTCTACAAATGGCGGTTAATCACGCAACGACGATTAGGAAGGTCCAGACCAAGTAGCGCTAAGATTTGGCAGCCTAACGTTGCATGTTACTTAGGGACTGGTGTCCCTTGCATCCGCTCGTAGCCTAACTGCCCTCGCGGTTCGCATTTCAACGCCTCGCTGGCTTACGCTGGCGGGGCGCTTGCTGGTCGGTCCGGCCCCTATACACGGCAACGCCGCCATGAATCAGGTAGTCCCACTCCTGCGTGGCGTTAGGGTTCCGCTCCAAGCCTATGGCCGCAGCGCGAGACGCTTGAATAACAAAACGCAACACCGATTCAAGGACAGCCCGAGGGTCTTCCAGCGCTAAGGAGTGTCCTGGCATTGCCGGCGCGAGATCGATCGCGCTTGGCGGTGCAGCATCGCTCGAGACAATCTCACCCTTGAGCACCGCCGCCAGCACATCGAGTGGAGGCGGGTCTTCGGGCATTAGGTCGGCGTAAGGCTGTGCGCGCCACGCTCGGACAACGTTCACCACACGCCTAACAAGCGCGTCCGCCAGCTCTTGGTCGGTGAGTGATTTCCCGTCGGCAAGCACCACTGGAACGCGTTGGCGCACGTCGGTCAACCCCAGCCAGTAGTCGACCGAATCGCCTGTTAGGCCTGCAAATCGGCGTAACCCTTCCAGCCCAGGCACGCCGTCGCGGTCATCGCGGAACCATCGTCCGACCGTAGTCTTGGGCGCGTTGTCTGCGCTCTCGCCGTCCTCGTGAGCGATATCGACGGCAATGCTCGTGGCGCTTCGCGAACCAAGCGACTCACGCAGTCGCGCACGGACACCTGTGCGCCACGAATCGTCCCGCAACGCGCGGGGCCTCCGTCTGGCAATGTCAGTCTCTGGGGTGTGACGCTTCGCACCAGGCATGTGTGAAAGATCGTACATGCCTCGCACTTAATCGGCAAGGGACCAATCGGTCATCGTTGGGTCGTGTCCTAGTCAGTACGACTTCAACTCACGAGTGAGACCGCCGCTATGCCGCAGACTCTGCTACAAACTGACGCGCCACACAGCCTCGATGAGTGCGTCGATACCAAAACCGCCGCCCGCGTGCTGGGCGTGAAAGTAGCGACGCTCGAAAAATGGCGCGCGCTGAATCAGCCGCCTCGCTGGGTGCGCGTTGGTCGCTTGTGTCGCTACAAAAAGTCCGAGCTCGCGCGCTTCCTCGCTGGCGCGGAACGCGGCCCCGCCGCCTAACGGGGTTCACGTCCATGCCCACGTTCGAGCTCGACCGCCTACATCTCGGCGCCATCAGTGACCCGACAAATACGACCGACCCGGCGATTTGGGTCCCGTCGAGTGCATACCTAACGAACGATCGTTGGCCATCGGGCATCTGGGTCTTTGGCGCCCTTGCTCCAACGACTCAGCCGACGGTCCGGATCACGATCTTTCTGCCGTGGTTCCGCGTGCCGGACAACTACAGTGCCGCGAGCACAGACCCGAGCATCGTCATTTATCACAGCTCCACGATCACGAGCGGGAATCGCGTCTGGGATGTGGACTACCGCGCGGTAGGCGGCGATGACGCGGAATCGCTGGACCAGACCGGCCAAACGGAACCGCTGAGCATAACCGACGCCGCGCCAACGGCCGCGCACAATCTGCTGGAGACAAGCGTCGCGATGGCGCGGGCTGGGATCGCGGCCGGCGACATCATCCAGGCATCCGTGTCGCTCGATGGTGTAGACGCCGCGGACACGATCCAAGGGTTGTCCTATATCGCCAACGTCGCTTTTCGCTACACGGGCACCTAACGATGGCTCTGCATTTCGATAGCACCGACCTCGTCGATTGCGGGTCCGGCACGACACTGGACAACATCAGCCACGGCTTTGCGATGGCGTGGGTGTACTTGGATTCCAGCGGTGCGAACCAAACGATCATGCGCAAGGGCAGCGGTACGACCAACCGGCACCTGTTCAACCTGCTGGGCGCCGGGCCGCAATTTCTGATTGATCGCGGGACGACCGACCTCGCGGTGACCGCCACGTTCGCCAATCTCACGGGCTGGGGGACCGGCCAGTGGTTCTTCATTGCCGCCACATGGAATCTCAGTGGAGCGAATGGCGACCAGAAGATGTTCAGCGGTAACCTCACGACGCTGGCGACTGAACCATCCGCCTATGCGTCGCAGGCCGTCGGCAGCGGCGCGGAAGGCTCCGACGCGACAGACAATCTCTTTCTCGGCAACACGAATAGTGGGGGGAGCCCGCTGAACGGACGGATGTCGGTCCTGCTACTCGGCTCCGGACGCCAGCTCACGTTAGGCGAAGTGCAGCGCTGGCAGTCTCGTCCCCAATGGGTGCCGAACACCGTCGG
>JBFMFA010000388.1:0-4215 GCA_040753195.1 Gemmatimonadota bacterium
TGCGCGCCATCGCTCGGCTGAGCGTCCAACAGAGCTTGAAAGTCCGACTGATCCAGCACTGAGCCGACAGTGGGAAGGTCAGCCATGCTCTCGGGCATAGCTTCACGCCGCGAGCCATTGGCCTGCTGTCGGTTCCGGAGGCCAAGTGCCAAGCGGAACGGGCGGAGCGGCCTTACCCAGAGTTCGCTGCGGCCAATGCTCCTCCAACCCATGTTAAGGTATCCTGGATGACTGTTTGCGTTAGGCGTATTGAACACAAGATTCACGCCCTCGCCCTGCATCTCCGTCGCCAACTGCATCGTCAGCGTCTTGAAGATCCCTTTCCGACGCCACGCCGGATCCGTTGCCGTGTCCACCGCTCGGACGGTTTTGACGTTTCGGCCCGCGTGTCTCCACGTCCATCGCATGAACGCGCGTAGCCCCACGAGCACCCCATCGGCTTCAGCAACGAGACAGGGCGACGGCCCAAATGGATTCGTACTGTGCTTCCAGCGCCAGTGGTCAGCGTTGCAAGGAAGACTGTTGTTTCCTAGGCACTTTCCGATAAGCGACAGCATAGCACTGATATCGTCGGTACCTGCGCGGCGCACCGAATACTCATTGACCATTCTGACGCTCGTTCAATACCTCGACGTATATCGACTCCAGTTGACGCGTCATATGCCGCGCGCTGAATCCATCGATGACCGTTTGCCGTGCGGTGCGTCCACAATCAGCACGCCGGGACGGCGATTGAACGAGCTGCAGTGCTGCTTCGGCGAGAAGCATCGGTCGCGCGGCATCTACTAACAGACCGTTTACGCCATGCCTAACGACTTCTGGTATCCCACCGACGGTGGTGGACACAACACCGCATTCCATTGACATGGCTTCGAGTAGGGCGACCGGCAGTCCCTCGTAGTCAGACGATACGAGAAATACGTCCATCGCTGCTAAGAATGGACGAACATCGCTGTGCGCTCCCGTGAAGTGCACGACATTCTCGAGATTTATGTCACGTACTTGCGCGTGCAAATGTTCTCGCTCCGGTCCATCACCAACAAGTAAGAAGTGGACGTTAGGCTGCCGATCGTGGATCATGCGTGCCGCCTCGACCCAAGTGTCGAGGCGTTTTTGCTTGCGAAAGACCGCGACTGTACCCACGACTGGAGCCTCGCAGGGGATGGCAAACTGCCGACGCACGCTGCTGCCGTCAGCGCTCGCGCGTTCGAATCGTTCCACATCTACGCCGTTAGGCACGACCCGCACTTGTACGCTTGGTGGCACGCGGCGCGCGAGTGATGAGGCGACAACGCCAGAAACGGCAATCACGCGGTTCTGCCAGCGCCAAGTGGAAAGATTCAGTCGACGAGTAAGTCGGTGGTACTGTTCCAACGTGTTGTGCTCAGTATAGATCACCGGAATGCGAGCTATTCGACCAGCAAGACGGCCAACAGCGCCAGCGATGGGCAAGTGACAATGCAAGATGTCAGCGCGCCAGCGCCGCAGATGCTGCGCTACTCGTTGGGCCGAAAGCAGGATGGTGAAATTGCTTTTGGCCGCGAAGCAGCGGACGTCACAACCATGCTCGGCAAGTGATGCGACCATCGCGTCCTTCCACGGAAGGAAGTATCCATACCCGTATCGGAAGCGATCGCGATCACCGAACTGGACACCGGCAAGCAGCAGTACCTCGGCGCCGCCTCGCCCCAAACTCTTGATCAAGTGGAAAACACGCAGTGGCTCAGTCATCATCCACTTAGGACAGGCGTCAGCCGTTCCGCTCCTAAACACGCACCGTGGTGCTGCTGCTTAGAGATTGACCAACAGCACAGGTCAGCACGTGCCTGTCCCTTCGAGCACGAGCCAAAGCGCCGGTGCGCAGGGGTCTCGAATGACGGCGGCAATGACGGTGCCCGAGGGAACCGCGCTAACTAACTGCAAAACTTCACTTTACGCGGCATCGACGATGTCGGGTTCTGCGTGACCTGTCGCGATTCACTGACAGGAGCTGTCGTGCATAGTGGCGATGGCCAACGTCTACCTGTGAATCATTAGTAAGTCGGCTGCGATTCCGATGTTCACTCGCGCGCCTCGACAAATCTTCGGTTGATGGTCACCTTCGCGCCATCGCGTACGCGCTGCTGATGGCTTTAGGGACGTCGTCTCTCTCTCTCTCTCTCTCTCTCTCTCTCTCTCTCGAACTCGCCCGCCCTGTGCAAGAGAACCGGTTGCTGGCCACATGTGTGGAATAGTCGGCGTCCTCCATAACGGAAGCGACCTATCGGCCGCTTGCCTCGAGTCACAGCTAATGTCGATGGCGGGTACGTTGCGTCATAGGGGGCCCGACGGGGCGGGGCAGTGGAGCGATCCGCCATTGGGGATTGGTCTCGGTCACCGTCGGCTTGCCATTATCGATTTGTCGGATAGAGGCGCGCAGCCCATGCATTCCGCCAACAAGCGCTTCGTCATAACGTTTAACGGCGAGATCTACAACTATCCGGAACTCCGAGACGAACTACGGGCTCGCGGCCATCAGTTCCGCGGTACGTCAGATACCGAAGTAATGCTGGCGGCGTTCGAGGAGTGGGGGGTAACGGATGCGGTGAAGAGGTTCTGCGGAATGTTCGCGTTCGCGCTGTGGGACCGGATGTCACGACAGCTCACGCTTGCACGCGACCGTCTCGGTGAAAAGCCGCTGTACTACGGCTGGCTCGGACAGACTTTGGTTTTTGGCTCCGAACTGAAGCCGCTGACGCGGCACCCTGCCTGGTTAGGCGAAATCGACCGCAACGTGCTCGCCCTTTATTGCCAAGCGAAATACGTCCCCGGTCCCTATTCCATCTATCGCGGCGTGAGGAAGTTGGCACCGGGAACTACAGTAAAATTCGACAGGGATCGACTCGCGACAGGTAAGCTGCCGACCCCAGTGCCTTATTGGTCGTTGCGGAACGCGATGGAGACGGCGCCTAACGCTCCGTTTGTAGGCTCCGAACAAGAAGCGGCTGATTGTTTGGAACAGATTCTGGGCACCGTGGTAAAGGGTCAGATGCTCGCCGATGTGCCGTTAGGCGCATTGCTCTCCGGAGGCATCGATTCGTCCACGATTGTCGCTATGATGCAGAAGTACAGTACGCGTCCAGTCAAAACCTTCACCGTGGGATTCGAAGAAACGGCCTACGATGAATCCCACGCCGCGCGTGCGGTGGCGGCACACCTCGGTACGGTGCACAGCGAGTTTCAGGTGCGTGCGGCGGATGCGCTTGCGCTAATTCCCGACCTATCCAATTGGTATGACGAACCATTCGCAGACCCTTCGCAAATTCCGACGGCGCTAGTGATGCGTCTGGCACGTAAGCATGTCACAGTCTGTCTAACAGGCGATGGAGGAGACGAAGTATTCTGCGGCTATAATCGGCATGTGCAGCTGCAGCGAATTTGGCAGCACTTAGGGTGGTTACCTCTTCGCGTTAGGCGGCTAGCGGCGGCTGCGTCGCGGCAGATGCCCGTTCGGTGGTACGAATGGCTACTCCGTCGGCAGCGCTGGGGCATTCTCGGCGACCAAATACAAAAGCTGGCAGTAGTGCTTGAGAGCAGTGACCTCGAGGCGGCATACATCGCGCTCGCAAGCATCTGGTCAGATCCAGTTGCTCTCGTGCCCGGATCGAAGGAGCTGCCTTGGCTTTTGACAGACCGTTCGGCGTGGCCGAACTCGGGCGACCAGATAGAGCGACTAATGTACGTTGAAGCGATGACGTCTTTGCCGGACGACATGCTGGTAAAGGTCGATCGTGCGGCAATGGCGGTGAGTTTAGAGACACGCGTGCCGCTACTCGACCACCGCGTCGTAGAATACGCGAGTTCGCTTCCCCTCGACTTCAAACTACGGGGGGGCAAGGGTAAGCGGCTGCTTAGACGAGTACTGACGAATTACGTCCCACCCACACTTGTGGAGCGGCCTAAACAGGGCTTTGGCATCCCGCTTGATGTCTGGCTTCGAGGTCCGCTGCGGGATTGGGCCGAGTCGCTTCTGGATGTGAGCAAATTACGAGCACATGCTTGGTTTGATCCAACACTTGTGCGAAAGTGCTGGGACGAGCATCTGAGCGGCCGGCGTAAGACGCAGTGGCAATTGTGGACGATCTTGATGTTTCAAGCGTGGCACGATGGTCAACGAAGCACGACTGACTCGCTAGTGTGATTCGGCAGCGCTTCATACTGCTCGCAGCGAGAACG
>JBFMFA010000389.1:0-4201 GCA_040753195.1 Gemmatimonadota bacterium
AGCCGTAGTTGCCGCATTTGCACCAGCGGCCCGTCGAGTCGATCGTCATGTGACCGATCTCGCCGGCAACATCGGACGATCCGTGGTACAAACGACCGTCGAGGATCAGCCCGCCGCCAATGCCCGTGCCGATCGTCATGCCCACGACATTGCGCGCCCCTTTGGCCGCGCCTAACCACCACTCGCCTAACGTGGCGCAATTGGCGTCGTTGTCCAGCGTCGCCTTGAGCCCCACGCGTTCACCGATGATGTCGCGCAGCGCCAGGTTGTGCCAGCCAAGGTTCGGCGCCACCAGCACCACGCCGCGCTCGCGATCCAATGGGCCAGGAGCCCCGACCCCCACGCCAATGAATGCCGTGCGTTTAACGCCGGTTTCCGCGATCGTCTCGGCGACGACCGTGTCGATCATGCGGATGATGCGGTCGACAACGGCCTCGGCGCCCTGATCGGCCCGCGTCGGTTCACTGCGCAGACCATGCGTGTGCGCGCCGGATTCATCCAGCGCTGCTACCGCGATGTTCGTTCCTCCCACGTCTACGCCGACAATGTACTGCGACCGTTTTCGCGTCGTCATGACTTTACTGTAGCTGGCGTGGAAGTGTCGCGCCGCATCCCGATAACGCGCTGCACAACCAAATATGCTCCTAGCGCGAGGATCAAAATAGCGAACGCTTGTTTGATGCGACGTTGCGGAACACGACGAATGAAGCGTGTGCCGATCACTGCCCCGATGCCGGCACACACGCCGAAGCCGCCGATCAACGACCAGTCGAGCGGCACCTGGCCAATGTATCCGAGGAAACCGCTCGCGGCGTTCAGTGTGATGATCAGTAATGAGCTGCCAACGGCAGGGCGGACCGGGACGTCCGCGATGAGCACGAGCGCGGGCACGATCGCGAAGCCGCCACCGGCACCGACGAGCGCAGTCAGCGCACCGACGCCGAGAGCCTGCGGGATGAGTTTGGGGGAGAAGTGGGGGTTGTGTGGGCGCTCCGATTCGTCGTCCACCGGAGCAGCTTTTCTCGCGTCGCGCAGCATGAAGATCGCGGCGGCAAACGCGAAACACGCAAAAAGGCCGAGCTGAACTTCGGCCGGGACAAAGCCAGCCATGCGCGCCGTCACGTAGGCGCCGATCATGGCGAAGAGCCCGAATGGAAGGGCGACGCGTAGGGCAACAGTCCCCTGCCGCCAATGCGTGAGGAAGCCGATGAAGGCGCTGAGGCCGACGACGGCGAGGCTCATGGCGATCGCCGGCTTCGGTTCGACGCGCAGGACGTACAGGAAGATGGGCACCGCGAGGATGGAGCCACCACCGCCTAACAAGCCGAGCACGAAGCCGACGATGAGGCCGAGGGGCAGCTCCAGCCAGATCATGAGATCTGTCCGAGCCGCGTGAGGACGTCCTCTACGGTCAGGTCGCGCATACAGCGCCAGTGACCTAACGGGCAGACTTTGGGACCATGCGGGTGACACGGCCGGCAATGGAGCGTTCGGTGCTCGGCGATCGTCGTTTTTTCGGCTAGCGGGCCAAAGCCAAAGGCCGGAACGGTCGGTCCGAAGACAGCGACGGTGGGGGTGTTCATGGCTGAGGCGAGGTGCAGCGGGGCCGAATCGTTTGTCACGATGGCACGGCAGCGTCCGATCAGCTCGGCGGAGCCCAGCAGCGTTAGGCGGCCCGTGGCGTCGATGGCGTCCCCGCGCGTCGCTTCTGTCAGCGACCGCGCCAGTGGTGTATCCTCGGAGCTCCCGATCACCACGACGCGAAAGCTCGGCTGCACGGCCGCGGCGAGCTGGGCATAATAAGGCCAGCGCTTGGTGCTCCACACGCTGCCGGGGGCGAGGGCGAGCAATGGGCGACTCCCGGCGTTCTTCAACATGTCATCGACGGCCGCTCGATCGCCGTCAGAGGGATGGACGCGCGGTCGGAGCTGGTCACGTGCTATGGTGGCATCGCCTAACGCGAGGCGCAGCAGCCGTTCACTGTGATGCTGTGTTCGGCGAAATGAAATCCGTCGCGAATACAGAACGCGGCCCGGGGAGGTGTCGAATCCGACGCGCTCATCGTAACCGGCCAGCCGCGCCAGCATCGCACTCCGAAGCGATCCCTGCGCCAGGTACGCAGTGTCCGCGCGCTCTGCGCGCACTGAACGCGCGATGCGGCGCAACCCCAGCAGGCCCCGGTCGCGCCCACGTTTATCATATACCACGAGGTGCCTAACGAACGGATTGCCGCGCAACACCGCGGCGCCGGCAGGTGTCGCGACGACGTCGACGGCTCCCCGCCGGCCTAGTTCGGCGATGAGCGGCGTGGAGAGGATGACGTCTCCGATGAAGGAGGTTTGGACGACTAAGCTCATGACCATGTCTTAGTCGCTAGCCGTTAGGTGATAGGCACTGCGCTGATTCGGTATCGCCTGTGCGACAATGGTACGCGTGCGACCACGAACGTGCCTAATATGCGTTAGATGGGACACATCGCAGGGTGGGCTGGTAGCTATCGCAATCTGCTCGTGTGGCAGCGAGCAATGCAGCTCGGCGCCGAGATCAACCGTGTTGCCGGACTTATGCCGCCTCACGAGCGATTTGAAATAACGCGACAAATGCGCACGGCGAGCTTCTCCATCGCGTTGAACATCGCGGAAGGTAAAGGTCGGTCAACGCGAGCGGATTTCGCGAGATTTCTCGCGATTGCTCGCGGTTCGGCAATGGAACTCAGTTGCTGTCTCGATTTCGTACGCACGCTGAGATACGTCGGAGACGAAGAACTCACTCGAGCTGAGAGTCTGCTCGACGAGGTGGGACGCATGCTGACGGCCATGTTGCGAAGCCTTGCGCAGCCAGCGCGAGAAAAGGTGCGCAGCCAATACCTAGCGACTAGCGACTAGCGACTAGCGACTACTGCCTAGCCCGAGCGCTTCAGTCTACCTGCAGTACCGCAAGAAATGCCTCCTGCGGAATCTCGACTGACCCCACCTGTTTCATCCGCTTTTTCCCTTCTTTCTGTTTCTCGAGGAGCTTCCGTTTTCGCGTAATGTCGCCGCCGTAACACTTGGCCAGGACATCTTTGCGCAGCGGTTTCACCGTGGACCGGGCGATGACCTTATTGCCGATCACGGCTTGAATCGCCACCTCGAACAGCTGTCGCGGAATGAGCTCCTTGAGCTTATCGGCGATCTTGCGACCCCAATCGTACGCCTTGTCGGTGTGAATGATCACCGAAAACGCATCCACCGGATCGCCGTTGATCAGCATATCGAGCCTAACGAGATTGCTCGGGCGATAGTTGGCCAGCTCGTAGTCCAGGCCCGCATAGCCGCGGCTGATCGTCTTCAAGCGATCGTAGAAATCGATGATGATCTCCGCGAGTGGGAACTCCCAATCGAACTCGACCCGCGTCGGATCGATATATTTCATCCCGTTGTACACCCCGCGCCGATCCGTGCCTAACGTCATGATCGGGCCGATATACTCGGCGGGCGCCACGATGCGCGCCTTCACATACGGCTCCTCGATATGCTGGATCACGCCCGGAGCCGGAAGCTTCGCCGGATTCTCCACCAGGATCTTCGTACCGTCGGTCAGCGTGACGTCGTACTCCACGTTCGGCACCGTCGTCACGAGGTCGAGGTTGAACTCGCGCTCCAGCCGTTCCTGCACGATCTCCATGTGCAAGAGTCCCAGGAAGCCGCAGCGAAATCCGAAGCCTAACGCCGTGGAAGTCTCCGGCTCGTACTTCAGCGACGCATCATTCAACTGCAGCTTGGCCAGCGCGTCCCGCAGCTGCTCGTACTGCTGTGTATCCGTCGGATAAATCCCCGCGAACACCATGGAGTGCACGTCTTTGTATCCGGGGAGTGCTTGCGACGCGTGACGCTGCGCGTCGAATATCGTATCGCCCGCGCGCGTCTCCTGCACCGAGCGCACGTTCGCCACGACATATCCGACTTCGCCGGCACCTAACGCTTCGGCCTTCACCTGCCGCAGTTGCAGGTACCCCACCTCGGCCACTTCGTACCTCGATTCGTTCGCCCCGAACGAGATGACCATTCCCGGCTTGATCTCGCCATCGACGACGCGCACGCTGGGGATCGCACCGCGGTATTTGTCGTAGTACGAATCGAAGATCAGTGCGCGCAGCGGGGCAGACGGATCGCCCGTCGGCGGCGGGACCTTCTGCACGATCGCCTCCAGCAACGGCTCG
>JBFMFA010000390.1:0-4164 GCA_040753195.1 Gemmatimonadota bacterium
CGGGGCCCCCAAAACTACCAAAGCAACGAGTCGCGCGTTACACCTCCGCGGTCATCACGTTGACCCGTCGTTCAGCTGGGAACGGCACAGCCGACGACTGATGTCACGGTCCACGACGCTTATCGCACTCGCATTGTGACCGTAAAGCGATGCGTCGTGACGCGACCTCCATCGAAGCGCAGGGCATCCGTGGGCGCCGCAATCACGCCGCCGCCCCCCGCTGGCGGTGGCGCCGTGACTGACACGTCGTCGCCGCATCCGAGAAAGCACTCCGGCATACACGAGTTGCCGGCACCACACGTTAGGGTGAACGTGTACCCCGCGTCGAACGCGCGCCCGCGGTAGCGGAAGCCAAACGTCGGCGACCACTCGCGCCAGTTCTCGTTCTGGGTGCGCGCCGTCCCTTGCACGCGATCCCATTGTTGCAGCCGGTAGCGAATGGACTGCACGCCAAGGCCGAATTGGAAGCCGAGGAATTCGGCGGAGTCGCGACCGATGGGATTGTCGTGGCTGACGCCAAAGCGGATCAGTGCGTTGGAGAAGCGCATGCGATTGTCGACCGTGTGCGCCCCGCGCAGGATTGTGGCGCCGCTTGCGGAAACCGTGTCGCCTAACGCTTCGGCCCACGTCGTACTGAACATCGGCTCCATCACGACGTCAAAGCCCATCGACGAATAGCCGCGCGTTCTGCCAAGCCCGAACCCGACGTTATACGCCCACGTACGCCCCGGATCGCGCGGAACCGTGATGACTTCCCGGATGCGGTAATCGGGGATCTTCGGGTGCGACAGGCGGTTCGCTGTGGCGAGCCAGCCGACACGCCACCCTTCGGTTCCGATCGGCTGCGAGTATTCGGCGTGGGCGCCCCACACGCCCGTGCGGTCGCGGTTGTGTTCCTGGCGCTCGGGTACGGGTATCTGGGTGTTCGGCGGTCGGAACTCGATGCGCGCGGGATAGTGCACGTCATGCGTCATATCGAATTGACCACGCAGCAGAATCGCTTCGAACGAGCGAGCGTCGCTCCATTCCTTCGTTAGGCCCAGGCGCAGGTCGCTGGAATGCCCCGACTGCTGGATGCGGTCGCTCCCCGAATACAGGAGATCGATCCCCTCTTCGGCGCCGAGATCGGCGAAGTAGCCGGACACGCCGACGGAGACGCTGCCGAAGCGCCGCGCGAGGATCCCCATCATGTATTGATTCGCCGCCGTGCGCTCGCTGAGCGGCTGATCGCCCGTTAGGCGCATGCGATCCAGCGATTGCAGGGCGAAGAGTCCGCCGCCGCTCCACGCGCTGGAACCGAATGGCGCGACACCGCTCACAGGGAACGTGCTCGCGCCGCCGTCGGTGTTCGACGCGCTGTAAAAGAAGGGCGCCACCGAAAAGAGACCGTTCCGCACCCGCGTAGCCTTGGCCGGATTCACAAACGGATCGATCAGCGTATCGTCCAGCGCAATCGTGACGCCGCCCATCGCGCCGCGATGGCTCGGAAGGATGTCGAACTGCTGGCCGATCAGGACGGGGACCGTGCGCGGAGTCACAACCTGCGCGGTCGCGTTAGGCGACGCCCACAGCAATCCCGCAACCAACAACAGCCCATGAGGTACAACCCTGACGACGCAACGCATGCGGCCCCCCGGAAAACAGTGCTACAACGGGAGACCACACGATTACAGCAGGTCGTCACAACTGCGCCGCGACTCTGACAAAACGTGTGATGTGCCGCGATCAGCTAGTCATGCACAAAACGGCGCCAGGTCACCCTGACGCCGTTGTCTGACGCACCGTGCGGTCGCGCGCTCCGTGCCTAACGTTTCTGTGAGACGGACGGTTTTGTGACAGTGTCGATCGCGAAGGCGATCTTCCCGGCGACCGCATGGCCATCGCGTGACAGTGTACGCCACATGATCTGGTATTTTCCGCTCGCGAGCATCGTATCGATCGTGGCGCGCACGGTTTTGCCGCTTGTATCTGCGGCCATGACTGCGCCGGTTTTTATGGTGTCGGCGCCATGTGTCAGCACAATGCGCGTCAGCTTGAGATTCGGCGTCTGTGAAAACCACAGCGTAATTGCCTTGGGCGCCTGAACCAAAGTTGACGAGTTCGCTGGATCTGATTTCACCAGCGCCAAGTGCCGCTCGGCGGCAAGAAGGCCTGTGGCCAGCGTGCCCAACAGGAGCGCAGCGGCAACGGCTTGAGATAATCGGAAATTGAATCGTCGCATAGTCGAAGGATTGAACGCTACAGCATACACCGTAGCGAGAACAATTCCCTCGACGCAGGCGGACGACCCCGGCTTTGGGAGAGGGGTAGGTTGGGCCGTCCGCCGAGATGTACGCCGCCGTTCTACGGCGTAACGCTGAAGTTCCCTGAGAGAAGCGGGAACGTCCTTGCATCGCCCGCCGGCCACGGCCGTCCATCGCAATACTGCAACGACGTAATGAACCCTGCGGCCCCTTCGAAACCCAGGACGGTCGTTCGATCAGCGGCGATCGGCTCCGACCCAGCGTAGTCAACGATGCGGAACCACACGTCTTTGCCCACCTGATTGATCGGCGTGAGTGCCGCCGGATCGGTCGAGTAGTTCTCCGTCACCACCGCACCGATCCAGGCGCGGCTGTTCGCGGCGTCTACGACGAAGCATGTCACCCGCCCTGCGAAACCAACGACGCCCCCACTCCCAGGACGCCGCATCCTGAACTGACCTGCCGACGTGTTGTCGGCGTAACGCACGGCATTCAGCTCGACGCAGCCGGGAGCGAGACCCGCGCTCGAAAGGTCGTAGCAGCCGCCTCCACTTGCCCTCGCGACGATCGCGACCGCGGGAGCCTGGTCCGACACAGGCCCGCCGTCGGGGAGTGGCGTCGTGGGCGGATCCACACACGCCAAGAGGCCGAATATCGCCGTGGCACCGATGAACTTTGCTGATAGCATGCTCCTCCTCCGGTTGATAACGGGCACTGTGACCGTCGACCGTGAATGGTGCCGTCGTTGGTGCTGGCGGTCTTGAATCCGCTGCGGGGCTTATCATGGAATTGCGTGGCGTTGGAGCGGCGCCAATGGTTGTGCTCTCCATGGCGCAACCGTCTCACGTCCCCGTCACGATGGGGAGTCCGCGTTTCCGGGTCCTCGACGTCGCGACCTGCCGCGTGACCGACGCCTGGTTTCCGCCTAACGCGTATCTCGAGCCGCACACGCACGACCGCAGCATTTTTGCGGTGATGCTCGCGGGGTCCTTCACCAATCGCATCGCCGGCAGGCGGCATGATTGCACGCCGGCGTCCTTCTGGTCCGAGCCGTTAGGTGAAAAGCACGACAACCGCTGCGCCGCCCACGGCGCGCGCGTTTTCGTCGTGCAACCCGATCCGCAGCACGCCGACGCCTTCGCGCCATTCAGCGACCTCCTCGGCAACGTGCGCCACGCTCGCGATGGAAGCGTCGCGCTCGATGCGCATCGCGCGATCCGGGAATTCGCCTCGGATGACATGCTTGCGCCACTTGCGATCGAGGCCTTCGTTTTTGCCATGCTCGTGAGTGCCGCCCGCGTCGCGTTGCGTTCGCGTACGCACGTGGCGCCGCCGCGCTGGGTGCGCGATGCTCGCGAATTCGTGCATGAGAACTATCGGCGTCGCTTTCTGCTGTCCGAGGTGGCCGCGCTGGTCGGAGTGGAGCCCTCTCAGCTGGCGCATGGTTTCAGGCGCTGGTACGGGCGTACCATCGGTGACTATGCGCGAGCGGAGCGCCTAACGTGGGCTCTCGAGCAGCTCGAACAGAGCGACCGCTCGATCGCCGCCATCGCGCTGGCGGCCGGATATTGCGATCAGAGTCACTTCACCCGCGACGTGAAATCGGCACTCGGCGTGGGACCGGCCGCGTATCGCCGTCGGCGCAGCTACAGATCAGTACCCTTCGGCCACACCGACGAACTGTAACGACGCTCGATCGCGTCGCGAATCAGCGCGCGACTCTCGTTCGGCGGAAGCTTCTGGCTTTCGATCTCCTGCGTTTCCCTGGCCAGCCCTTCGTCTTTGATCACCTCGTGAAACCACTGCGACACGTCGTGCCGGCGCAGATGGTGTCTCCACGTCTCGTCGTCCACGCCCTCCGCCATCTGCAAAAAGATCTGCAGATTCTGCGCGCGCAGGTTCAGGCGTCCGCGCGGGCCGC
>JBFMFA010000391.1:0-4159 GCA_040753195.1 Gemmatimonadota bacterium
GGGCGAGGTTCAACGTGATATGCTCGGCGACATAACGCAGCGACAGATCGCCGTCGACCAGCGCAAACGTTAGGCCCATCATGGCAAGCGCCATGAGCGCGCATACCCACACCAGCGCATGATCGGCGGCGTACAGGAGTGATTCGCGTCCACTGCGTATTCCGATGGCGCTGCCGATCGTCGCGAACAGCGCGACAAAAAACGCCGCGTACAGCGCTAATTCGCCAACAGCGCTCAGGCGCCCTCTTTCTTCAGCGCGGCCCCGCGCACCTGCTGCATGATGCGTTCGAGGTCACGCTCGGCGCGTTCGCGTTCTTCCGTCGGCCACGCGCCCTCGTGCTGCTGCAACTCTCGGATCTGCGCCATCATCTCGTTGATGAGCATGCGCAGCAGCTCATTCTTGCGGCGTTCGGGTTGCGGAGCGGCTTCAGTCATCGCGCGACCAATATATGTCGTCATTGGCCCATGCAAGTGTCGCTCGCACGGCCCGCTGCCAACCCGCATGTGCTTTGCTCGCGGACGCCGGGTCGTTCGGCTCGAAGCGCGCGAACTCGCGCTGCTCCAGAAACTCGCGCGGCGAACGCCAGACACCTGTCGCGACGCCGGCGAGCGCCGCGGCGCCGAGCGCGGTACTTTCGACCATCGCCGGGCGTTCGACGGGCACGCCGAGCACGTCAGCCTGGAATTGCATCAGCCAGTCGTTCGCCGTCGCTCCGCCATCGACGCGCAGCAGATGCAGTGTGTGTCCGGACTGCCGGGTCATCGTGTCAACGACGTCACGCGTGCTGAATGCCATCGCCTCGAGCGCGGCGCGGGCAAAGTGCGCGCGCGTCGTGCCACGGGTGATGCCAACGATCGTACCGCGCGCGTTCGCGTTCCAATGCGGGGCAGCGAGCCCCACCAGCGCGGGGACGAAATAGACTCCGTCGTTGCTCGTTAGGCTGCGCGCCATGGCCTCGGTCTCGCGTGCCGTGGCAACGATGCCCAATCCATCGCGCAACCACTGGACGGCGGCGCCGGCAATGAAGATCGCCGCCTCCAGCGCGAAGACCGGCTTCCCGAACTCATCGCAGCCGATCGTCGTCAGCAGCCCCTCGCCGCCGCGCGGTCTGGTCGTCCCTTCGTTGATGAGCAGGAATGCTCCCGTCCCATATGTGTTCTTCCCTTCACCGACGTTCCAGCACCCCTGACCGTAGAGGGCCGCTTGCTGATCGCCGGCAACACCGGCGATTGGAAGGGCGACGCCGAAGTGTTCTTTGTGGGCTACGCCGAAGTCCCCGGCGGAGTCGCGTACCTCGGGGAGAACGTTCTGCGGAACCGCGAACAGGCTGCACAGCGCGTCGCTCCAGGTTCGCGAGTTAATATCGAAGAGCATGGTACGCGCCGCATTCGTTGGGTCCGTCGCGTGCACGGCGCCGTTCGTTAGGCGCGCGATGAGCCAGCTGTCGATCGTGCCTGCGGCCAGCTCGCCAAACGAGGCGCGCGCGCGGACCTCCGCGTCCTGCAGGAGATACTCCAACTTCGTCGCGCTGAAATAGGCGTCGACGACCAACCCCGTGAGCAGCTGAATCTCGGTGGCCTGCGGCGCCAGCTCGGCGCAGCGCTGGGCCGTGCGCCGGTCCTGCCAGACGATCGCGCGCGCCACCGGCTCCAGCGTACGGCGATCCCAGAGCACCGTGGTCTCGCGCTGATTCGTGATCCCGATCGCGACGGGGTTCACGCCGGCCGCTTTGATCGCTTCGCGCCCCGCCTCGACCGTGCGCGCGAAAATCTCGTTAGGGTCGTGTTCCACCCAACCAGGCCGCGGGAAATGCTGCGTGATCTCGCGATAGCCGCGTCCCAGGACGCGGCCGTCCGGCGCGATGACGAGTGCCGTCGAACCCGTCGTCCCTTGATCGAGTGCCAGTATCACGCGTGTGCCTTGCTGAAGTCGAACGGTGGATAGTGTACGGCCCGGTCGGTGACGATGGCCGCGATGAGCGCCGCCGGCGTTACATCGAATGCAGGATTGAACACGTCGATGTCGGTCGGTGCAGCCGGCGCGTCGCGAAAGCGGCGCACCTCATTAGGGTCGCGTTGCTCGATGGGGATGTCGGCTCCGCTCGCAGTCGCGGGATCTACGGTTGACATTGGCGCGGCGACGTAAAACGGAACGGAATGATGTCGCGCCTGCACGGCAAGCGCGTACGTCCCGATCTTGTTGGCGACATCGCCGTTTGCCGCGATGCGATCGGCGCCGACCAGGACGCAGTCGACCTCACCCCGCGCCATCAGCGACCCGGCCGCGGCATCGGCCAGCAGCGTCACCGGAACCCCCGCCTGTTGCAGCTCCCAGCTCGTTAGGCGACTGCCCTGGAGCAGCGGGCGCGTCTCGGTCGCAAAGACGTGCACCGTGCGTCCGGCGCGGTGCGCCAGGTAGATCGGCGCCAGGGCCGTGCCGATGCCGGCGGTCGCCAGAGCGCCCGTGTTGCAATGCGTCAGGACGCGGGCCCCGTCCGCGAGCAGACCCAGGCCGTGCTCGCCGATGCGCTGGCACATGGCCTCGTCGTCGGCGCGAATGGCTTCAGCGGTGCGCCAGAGCGCCTGCACGGCACCTAACGCGGGCCCCGGTGTAGCCGCGGCGCACGCCAACATTCGGTCCAGAGCCCATCCCAGGTTCACGGCCGTAGGCCGAGAGGTCCGGATCTGCGCAGCGCTCAGATGCAACTGCTCATCGAATGCGGCACGCGGAGCATCCGAATGCGGTTGCAGCACGCAGGCAAGCCCCATGGCGGCAAACACACCGATTGCAGGCGCGCCGCGAACGGCAAGCGTACGGATCGACTCGCAGACATCCGCGAGCGACTCGACGTCGCGCACGACCAGCCGCTGCGGCAGATGGCGCTGATCGACGATGCGCACCGCACGGCCTTCGCGTGCCCAACTCACGGAAACAATCGGTTGCATAGCGAGAATGAGACGACAGCCGCGCCGGACGCGCCGCGCGAATAATAGATTGAATCGCGGCTCACCACCCGTCCACCTGCCCTGCACCACCCATGACCTATTCTGCGCTCACGTTCGGCGTCGCTGACCGCGTCGCGACGATCACCGTCAACCGCCCCGATAAGTTGAACGCGCTCAACCACGACACGTTGTCGGAGCTGGAGCGGGCGATCGACGAGGCAGGAAGTCGCGACGACGTGGGTGGTGTGATCATCACCGGTGCCGGGCGCGCCTTCGTGGCTGGAGCCGACATCTCGGAGCTGGCCACGCAGAGCGCGCTCGATGCCAAGCGCCGCTCGCTGCGCGGTCAGGCGATCTTCCGCAAATACGAGCGCTCGCGCAAACCGGTGGTCGCCGCGATCAATGGCTTCGCGTTAGGCGGAGGTTGCGAGCTGGCGATGGCGTGTCACGTGCGCATCGCGTCGGACCAGGCCAAATTCGGCCAACCCGAAGTCAAGCTGGGACTCTGTGCCGGGTACGGTGGAACCCAGCGGCTGACGCGCCTCGTCGGTCGCGGACGCGCGCTGCAACTCCTGCTGACCGGTGAGACGATCGACGCCGCCGAAGCGCTGCGGATCGGGCTGGTCAATCGGGTGGTGCCTGCCGCCGAGTTGATTGGCACGACCGAAGAGATGCTGCGGCAGATGCTGAGCAATGCCCCGCTCGCTCTTGCCCTGACCATCGAGGCCGTCGATCACGGCAGCGACGTGCCGCTCGACGAAGCCCTGAACCTCGAAGCAAACCTGTTCGGTCTGCTTGCGGGAACCAAAGACGCTGGCGAAGGGACGCGCGCATTTCTCGAAAAACGCCGCGCCCAGTTTGTGGGCGCCTAACAGTGGACGTCGGATACGCCGTGGCGGACGAGCGATCGCTGGCCGTGCGTCGCGGCGTGACGCTGCACGCGTTGGGCGTGCGCAATTTCCGCAACCTCACGCGTGTGGAGCTGGAGCTCCCGCTCGACGGCGTCGCCATCATCGGCGACAACGGTCACGGCAAAACGAACTTGCTCGAGGCGATCGCGTATTTCTCCATCCTGCGGTCGCTGCGCGGTGTGCGCGATCGCGATCTCGTGTGCTTTGGGGAACGGGCCTTCTTTCTCTCAGCAGACGCCGAAGGGGGCGTAGCGGCCGGCGGGAGTCCGGTGCACGTGACAGTCGGTTTCGAAACGGGAACT
>JBFMFA010000392.1:0-4143 GCA_040753195.1 Gemmatimonadota bacterium
TAGCCCGCGCCGGGCGCCGGGTCCGGCGCCTGACGCGTCCACCACCCCTCCTGGCCGGCCGTGAGCTCATTGCGCAGCCGGATGTTCGCGAACGTGCCGCGCATCATGACCTCATGATTCCCGCGCCGTGCGCCGTACGAATTGAAGTCCTTCTTCTGTACGCCATGCGCGATCAACCACTGACCAGCCGGGCTGCGCTCCGCGATGGATCCGGCCGGCGAGATGTGATCGGTCGTGATGGAGTCGCCGTACATCCCCAGCACGCGTGCATTCGCGATCGGCCGGATCCCTGGCGGCTGCGCGCGCATCCCCTCGAAAAATGGCGGTAGCTTCACGTACGTCGACGAGTCCGACCAGACAAACCGATCCCCCGTGGGCACCTCCAGCGCGCGCCATTCTGCATCGCCCGTGAAGACGTCTGCATAACGACGCTGGAACATCTCGGCTTTGACCGAACGGAGGATCTCGTCTTCGACGTCCTTCGGTGCGGGCCAGATATCGCGCAGGAACACGGGACCGTCCGTGCCGACGCCTAACGGCTCACGCTCGAAGTCGATATCCATTCGCCCTGCGAGCGCGTAGGCGACGACCAGCGGCGGCGACGCCAGATAGTTGAAGCGCGTCTGCGGGTTGATGCGACCCTCGAAGTTGCGATTCCCCGACAGCACGGACGCGACGACGAGCTTTTCTTCCTCCACACCCTTGCTAATCGCCTCCGGCAGCGGACCCGAGTTGCCGATGCATGTCGTGCAGCCATATCCGACCGTCTGGAAGCCCAACGCGTCCAGCGCTGGTTGCACATTTGCCTTCGCGAAGTAGTCGGTCACGACCTTGGACCCGGGCGCCAGCGACGTCTTCACCCACGGCTGGGACCTGAGCCCGCGCGCCACGGCGTTGCGCGCCAGCAGTCCCGCGGCAAGCATCACACTCGGATTCGACGTATTGGTGCAGCTCGTGATGGCTGCGATGACCACGCTGCCGTGCGTTATATGACAGGACTCCCCGTTGATTTCGATCTCGACTTTGGGTGCGGCGGTGGCGACCGGTCCCCCTTCGGCGACCATCTTCTCCGACGCGCTCGCTGGCGAAGGCGCTTTCGTGGCCGTAGGGACGACACTCCCGGCGGCCGCCTCGAGCCGATCCAACTCCACTTCCAGCGACTGCTCGAACATCGATTTCGACGACTTCAGCGGCACGCGGTCCTGCGGCCGTTTCGGTCCCGCCAAACTCGGCTCGACGGTCGCCAGATCCAGCTCGACCAGATCCGAAAACACGGGATCGCGCGTCGCATCCGTGCGGAAGAGGCCCTGCTCCTTGCAGTACGCTTCCACCAGACGCACCTGGTCGTCGCTGCGACCCGTTAGGCGGAGGTAACGCAGCGTTTCGGCGTCCACGGGGAAGAAACCCATGGTGGCGCCGTACTCCGGCGCCATGTTCGCGATCGTCGCTCGGTCGGCCAGCGAGAGGGAGGACAGTCCGGCACCGAAAAACTCCACGAACTTCCCGACGACTTTCTTTTTGCGCAGGATCTCCGTCACGGTCAGCACGAGATCCGTCGCGGTAGCGCCTAACGGGAGGCGCCCGTGTAACTTGAAGCCGACGACCTCCGGTATGAGCATCGAAACCGGTTGGCCGAGCATCGCCGCCTCGGCTTCGATCCCACCGACGCCCCAGCCCAACACGCCGAGCCCGTTGATCATCGTGGTGTGCGAGTCGGTCCCCACGAGTGAGTCCGGGTAGGCGACTTCGCCGCCATTTTCGCGGCTCGTGAAGACGACCCTGCCCAGGTACTCCAGATTCACCTGATGACAGATGCCGGTCCCCGGCGGCACCACGCGGAAGTTCGCGAGCGCGCTTTGCCCCCACCGCAAGAACTCATAACGCTCGCGATTGCGCTCGAACTCGAGTCCGACATTGATGAGGAACGCAGCGTCCGACCCATACTGATCCACCTGCACCGAGTGGTCGATGACAAGATCGACGGGCTGCAGCGGATTGATGCGTTTCGGGTCTCCGCCTAACGCGACCATCGCGTCGCGCATCGCCGCGAGGTCCACCACGCACGGAACGCCGGTGAAGTCCTGCAGGAGGACGCGGCTCGTCCGGAACGCGATCTCCTTCTCGGCGCCTGCCTTCACGTCCCACTTGGCCAGCGTCTCGATGTCCCCGCGGTGCACAAAGGCGGCGTCTTCGCCCCGGAGGAGGTTCTCCAGGAGGATCTTGAGGGAGAACGGGAGCGTGTCGACCGTGTTGCCGGCTATCGCGCGCAGCGCATCGAGGCGGTAAATCGTGTAGCGACGCTCACCTACGGCAAGCTCGGCTCGTGATTGGAATGAGTTCGGATGGGGCATTGGCAGATGATCGGGCGTCGATCTATGCTGCAAATGTAGCCAAAAAGCGCACTTCTAAAGGTACCGATGACCTGAAATGAGCCGCGCCTTCGCTCGCGAAGATCCGAACGAGCCGTTCGACAAGGATTTTGGTCTCCCGGACCGTGATGACCCGGGGTTCGACGAGGCCGCCGCGCGCGTTTTACTGGAGGCCGCGCGCAACGGCGACACCGAGGCAGCGGAGCGCGCGACCGGCTACTACTGGGGTGAAAAGCGGCTTCGGGCGCACGTACAGCGCATCCTCGAGGCGGCGCAACGCGACGGCGACGAACGTCTCCAGCAGCTGGCCCGTCGCTTCATCGCCTAACGAAATGACGGGAGGCGGCGCTCGCCACCACCCAGGTCCCGGCCCGTCCGGGTTACATCGAGGAACGGGAACTTCCCACCAGGTATCCCACGGAATCAACGGGCACGACATTTTCTGCTTCCCGCGGCCACGGCACGGCCGCAACATGTAACGCCGCAACTACGTTAGGCGCGGGGAGGAGGTGTCGAGGCTATGGCCGCAGACGATCGCAACGTCCGCAAACTGCACCCTTGGCTACGCGTCGTCAGGAACGGAGATCGCGTCGTCAACGCCACACGTTCAGACGGATCGACGCGCATGGCGTGTAGCGTCAGCGCCGCCGAAACCGGCGTCCCATCCGCCCCCATCTATGAACAATTCGCGCAACAATCCGTCGGGCAGCCGCGCTGGACATCGGCCGTAGAGGAACCCGCCGAAAAACTCAGCCGCCGGCGAAAACTCTATGAAGGCGATCCCGCCGCGGACTCCTATGTCAACGTCTTTATCGAGTTCCTCCCGGAGCGGTTGGGAGCGACGGACGCTGATCAACAAGCCGCCATGGCCAAAGTCGCGGCCGATATCGTCGAACAGACTCAGAATCAGAAAGCGGCGCAGCACATTCCGACCGCGGCGCAATTCGGCGCAACTTTCTAAGCGCGACGGTCGCGGTTTCCATGCTCCCCGATCTGCAAGAAAACGACGCCATCGCGTTCATTCACAAATCAGACGCGCTCAAGCTGCATCGACCCGAAGTTCAGAACGCGACAAACACGAAACCTGCTGCCAAAGCAATCGCCAAAGCGAAAGAGTTGGGGATCGGCGCCGATGTGTTGATTGGGATCATCGATGTCGGGGGCTTCGACTTCTCCCACCCCGATTTCCTCACGGATGATGGGACCACTCGCTTCGTCGCGATCTGGGACCAAGGCGGCGATTTCAGACAGTCTCCGAAAAACTTTCCGTACGGCGCCGAATTCACGCACGAGCAATTGAATCGCGCGCTTCAGAAGGCCAAGAAGCCAGGCACGCCGCCGCCGACATGGATCGAGCGACAATCGCAGATGCAACCGGGTTCACATGGAACTCACGTCGCCTCGATCGCAGCAGGGAAGTTTGGCGTATGCCCGGAGGCTGAAATCGCCGCGGTGCTCATCGACATCCCGACGCCTGAAGATGACGTCCAGCGTCGACGCGCAACGTTCAGCGATTCGAGCCGCATCGCGCACGCGGTCGAATACCTCCTGCAGGTTGCTGAAAAGAGAAAGAAGCCGATTGCGATCAACATCAGCCTCGGAACGAACGGTGGCGCACACGACGGCTCCGCCGGTGTGTCGCGCTGGCTCGATGCCTATCTCGCCTCACCGGGACGCGCGATCTGCGTAGCCGCGGGGAATGCGGGTCAGGAGAAACCCGAAGGTGACGGAGATTTCGGTTGGATCATGGGCCGCATTCATACCAGCGGCCAAA